>JAQTNB010000082.1 GCA_028714055.1 Candidatus Omnitrophota bacterium | reverse complement strand
CCGTCATGCCGATACCGAGCCGCTGCAACACATCGGCATTGCTTGTCTCCTGCCCCTGTATGGGGGAGATAAAAAGCGGCGCCACCCCCATCGCCAGTATCTCTGCGATCGTCATGCCGCCGGGTTTGCTGATGATCAGGTCCGAGACGCTCATCAGCTCTTCCATATTATCGACGAACCCGAAAACCTTTACCTGCGCGTCCGGCTTTTTCGTAAGCCTCTGGCGCAGGCCTTCGTTTGCCGCGCAAACGACCAGAAGCTGGACGTCCCGGCGCAAGGCTTCGACGATCTCCTCAATGGGGCCGATGCCGAATGAACCCGTGACAACCAACACCGTAAATTTCCCTTTTTCGATGCCCAGGGCCCCTACGATGCGTTCCCGGTCAAAAGAAGAGAAAAACTTTTTATCGATGGGAATGCCGAATTCCTTGATGCGCTCGAAAGGTACCCCTCTTTGCAGGAGCTCCCGGCAGGCATACGAAGACGGGACCACATAGGTATCGGTTGCCGGGTAAAGCCAGAAGGGATGGACCGCAAAATCCGTGATGACGGTGATCAGCTTGCTTTTGATGCGCCCTTTGATCTTCAGCCTTGAGGCTGCCTCGGATGGGAAAAAATGCGTTGAAATGATCACATCGGGTTGACGGCGGATGAAGTGCTGCTCAACGCCCCCGGCCAAATAATGATCGGCCAGGCTGTTTAAAAAGGAGAAAAACCGGCTCATCAGCGCGCCCGAGGTCATGCGGAAGCAAAAACCCCACAGCCACACCGCATGGCGCACAAGAAAGTCATAACCCCTGCGATACATCTGCCTGAAGGCCGGCGTTGCCGTTTCCAACGCGTCCAAAAGCTCAAGGTCTGCTTCGGGAAGGTTGTCTCGTAAATAACTATACAACGCCTCCGCAGCACGGCGATGGCCTGCTCCAGCAGAGGCATACGTAACGGTGATCTTCATTTTTTGATCTGGGTGATGGACCTGGCTGCTGCGGATAGATCAGCGACGGCGTAATCCGGGCGAAGGTTCCAACCCTGCCTGTTCACGGGTTTTTCTTTGCCGGAAAAAACCAGGACGGTCTTAAGCCCCGCTGATTTTCCGGTCTGGACATCCGTCATTGAATCGCCGATGAAGTAGCTTTGGGAACGCCGGAGCTTTAAGCCCTTGTGGGCCAGGGCCTTGACTGCCCGGCGGATGAGCCCGGGTTTAGGCTTACGGCAGGAGCAGTTCTCTTCGTGCCGGTGCGTGCAGTAATAGACGCCTGAAAGCGTAACGCCGGAAGCCTTCAGCTCTCCGAGCATGTTTTTGGTGATGCGCATAAGCGTGCCGCGGGTATAAAGCCCTTTGGAGACGCCGGCCTGGTTAGAAACGATAAAAAGCTTAAAGCCTTCCTCTTGCAGGTGCTTGAGGGCAGCCTTCGCGCGGGGAAGAAAGCGAAAGCTCTTCCAGGAGGTAACGTATCGGCGGTCTCCGGGGTAACGGTTTATTACGCCGTCCCTGTCCAGGAATACCGCGCGCACTGTTTTTTGGCTACGCGAAGTAATCTTTGTTCTCCTTTACCCACTCCACAAGGTTCCTGATCCCCTGTTTTACGGGAGTTTTTATCTTCCAGCCCAGCTCACGCTGAAGCTTGGAGGTATCGGTAATATAGACCTTCTGGTCTGACGGCCGCCAATCGGAAAAGTTGACTTTCGTCCTTTTGCCGGTCAATGCCTCGAGTTCATCAAGGAACTCAAGCAGGGAAATAGTATTCTCCTGGCCCCCGCCGATATTGAACAACCCCCTTTTCATGTTGCTGTTGATAAAGAGGTTGAACGCGTCTATGAGGTCATCGGCGTAGAGCATGTCGCGCACCTGTTTTCCGTTGCCGTAAATAGTGACCCGCTTGTTAAAGAGTGTCGCGATGATAAACCAGGCGACCCACCCCTGGTCCTCAAAACCGAACTGACGGGTCCCGTAGGTGCAGGACATGCGGAATACCCCTGTTTTCATCTTATAGATATGGCTGTATTCCTGGACATACAGGTCGCCGACCAGCTTTGAGACGCCGTAAGGCGTGTGTCCCGTCAGGTCCGTGCACATGCCTTCATCCACTCCCGACACATCCCGGAAGGTATAGCGTTTTTCCTTTTCCGATAATTCCAGCTTATCGACGTTTTCCCCGTACACCTTGTTCGTGGAACAATACAACACGATCGTATCGCGGGATTTCTTGCGCGCCGTCTCCAGGACGTTGAGTGTCCCGAAGGCATTGATGCTGAAATCCTCCTTGGGCATGCGCACGCTCGACGGGACCCCCGGCTGGCCTGCGGTATGGATGACCACATCCACCCCCTTGCCGACGGCCTTGGCCACGTCGCGGTCGTTACGCACATCCCCTTTTATCCTCTGGATATTCTTGAATTTTTTGAGGTAATTCCAGTTAAACTCGACCGAATCCTTGTCATACCCGAAGATCTTGGAACGCATCAGGTTATCAAGGACGATGACTTTGTTCTTGGGATTGTTCAACGCGAAAAATTCAGCGGCATGGCTTCCGACCAGGCCTGCCCCGCCCGTAACTAAAATCCTCATTTCTCCTCCTTTTTATTCAATACGATCTCCCTGTATTTAAGATAACTGACAAACTGGTACAGCCCGGCAAAAAAAGCGACCACCAGCCCCATAGAGCCGTCCTTGTAGCCTTTCCTGCCGAAATAAGTGCGCATGAACCGGTCATAGGTACGCCACAAAAACCTTCCCAGGCGCATGGGCTTGCCCTGCGCAAACCATTTGCCCGCCTCCCAGGTCGTCTGCTTATTGAGCTTCCGCAGAAAATCCTCTATATCCCGGTAAGAATAATGTATCAGGTCGCTTGATAAATGGCCGCAGGGGTCATCCATAAAGGCGCGCGGATGCACGGCAACCTCTTCATAACGGAATTTGTCTTTGCGGAAAAGCTTAAGCTGCGGGCTCGGGTACCATCCGCCATGGCGCACCCAGTAATTGCCAATATAATTCCTGCGGGGAATAGTAAACCCGTTTTCCGCGGGCTCTTCCGACAGGACCCGGCAGATCTCTTCTTTAAGCTCAGGGGTCACGATTTCATCGGCGTCGACGCTTAAGACCCAGGGGGAAGCCGCCTGCGCGTACGCCCAATTCCTGTGCTTCCCCTCGATATCCATCCTGCGCACCAATACCTTTGCCTTGTGCGCCTTGCAGATCTCGACGGTCTTGTCCGTGCTTTCGTCGTCAACGACGATGATCTCATCGGCCCAGGCCAGCGACTCAAGGCACCCGGAGATCCTGGACTCCTCGTTTTTCGTCAACACCACCGCTGAAAGCGCTCGTCTTGCGGGCATAGGCTATTGTCGGCCCTTAAGCGCCCGCTTCAACACGGAGCACACCCTGCGGATCTGGGATTCCCGCAGATGCGGGAACATCGGCAGCGAAACAATCTCTGCCGCGGCAGCCTCTGAAACCGGAAAATCCCCTTTGCGGTACCCAAGGCCGGCATAGGCCTCCTGCAGGTGCAAAGGGATAGGATAATGGATCAGGACACCGATACCGTTCCGGGAGAGCTCGGCAACCACCGCGTCCCTGTCCTTAAGCCTTACCGCGTAAATATGATACACGTGCTTTGCATACGGAGCCTCATAAGGCGTTGCAATACCTTCCACGCCTTTAAGCATACGGTTATAAGCAGCGGCGTTCTTACGGCGCAGGCCATTCCAGCGGTCAAGGCAAGGCAGCTTCGCCCTTAAGACCGCGGCCTGGACGGTATCCAGGCGGGAATTATAGCCGATGCTGACATGTTCGTAACGCGATTTACGGCCGTAATCCCTGAACATCAGGAGCTTGCGGTGGACCGACTCATCGTCCGTTACCACCATCCCTCCGTCGCCAAAAGCACCCAGGTTCTTCGTGGGGTAAAAACTGAAGCACCCGATATCGCCCATGCTTCCGGCCTTTGCTTTCTTGTAAAGCGCTCCGTGCGCCTGCGCGGTATCCTCAATGATTTTGATCCCGTGCGCTTTTGCGATTTTAAGCAGCGGGTCCATGTCAACGCAGTGGCCGTAAAGGTGCACGGGGATCATAGCTTTGGTCTTTTTGCCGATCGCTTTCCCGGCCTGAGTGACATCCATGGCATACGTGCGGGGGTCGATATCCACAAAAACCGGTTTTGCCCCCGTATAGGTCACCGCAAGGGCGGTGGCGATATAGGTAAAAGCCGGGACGATCACCTCATCCCCGGGCCCGACTCCCAGGCTTAAAAGCCCCAGGAACAAGGCATCGGTCCCTGAGTTTACCCCCACCGCAAAACGCCTCCGGCAATAGCGGGCAAAATCAGTTTCGAACAGCTGTACGTCTTTGCCCAAAATAAAATCGGAACGCTCCACTGCCGCCCGCAAATACGGAAGCAGTCCGCGCTTGATCTCTGCGTATTGATTCTTTAAACTCACAAAAGGTACTTTATTCATAGTAATCCCTTGGCATGCCGGTACACTTCTTCCACGCTGACATCTTCCAGGCAGCGGCGCATGTTGGAACAACCCGTGAAACGGAAATTCTGATAGCAGGGCCCGCATGAAACCTGCCGCCTGGCAACCGCGTGCTTCTCCGAAGGCGGATACGGCCCGTATACCTTTTCATCCACGGGCCCGAAGAGCGAAACCGTGGCAACGCCCTGCGCAACCGCGATGTGCAGCGGCCCTCCGTCATTGGCGACCAGGAGCTTAAGCCGGGATATCACCGCGCAAAGCTCTTCAAGCGTAGTCTTGCCGGTCAAATCAATTGCCTTTTCCTTCATCTCGGCAAGTACCTGGCGACTAATGCCTGCTTCATCGTTGCTTGCCAGGATAACCGGCTGACACCCGTGATCACGGGAAAGTATGTCCGCAAGCTGCGCGAATTTCTGTGCCTGCCAATGCTTGTAAACCGCTGCCTCTCCCCAGCTTAAGCCTCCGCCGGGGGCGATCCCCACCAGGGGTTGCCCTGCTCCCGCCTTCTTCAGAAGGGCCGCTGCCCTTTCGCGGCTTTCCGGAGAGAGGAATAACTCCATTTCCGGCTTTCCCGCGGGCAAAACTACCCCTAACGGCTCCAGAATGCTCAGGTAATACTCGATTACATGCTTGCCGCTATAGCCTTCAACGGGTATCTTATGCGTCAGAAACCTTCCGCGGCCCTTATAATCAAACCCGATACGCTCCGGGATACCGCATAATTTAGATAATAAACTATAGCGGTGTTCGAGGGAAAAATCAAGGGAAATATCAAAATGTTCCCGCCGGATACCCCCCCAAAGCCCCAGGAAACTGCGCATCCCTGATATAAACGACCTGCGGAAGATCTTCTTCAGGTCTCCTCTTGATAAAGCAAAGACCCTGGCGATCCGGGGGTTGTTTTTCAGCACTTCCTTCACCCGCTCGTTACACCAATAACCGACCTCTACCCCGGGAAGCCCCGCGTGCAGGGCCTTGATCACGGGCGTGGTAAAGAGAACGTCTCCGATGCCGAACGGATTGATCAGCAGTATCTTTTTCAAAGCTTTTTATGCAGTTTTTTCTGTTTCAGGATCTGGACGATCTTTTTGATGTCCTGGGCCCTGTCGCGCGCGCAGACCAAAAGCGCATCGTCCGTATCGACGACCACGGTATCCTCAAGGCCGACAGTCACCACCAGCTTATGGGCGGACCATACCAGGCTGTTTTTGCTTTCCAGGTCGATACAGTGGCCTTTAAAGACGTTCCCGTCCTTATTCTTCTTCACCAGTTCTCCGAGCGAATGCCAGCTGCCCACATCCGACCAGCCGCAATGCGCGGGCAGCAGCGCAAGCTTTTTGCTTTTTTCCATCACCGCATAGTCGATGGATATGGAGGGCATCCCCTGCCATAAGCGCTTCATATCCAGCCTTCCTGCAGCATGTTTTTGCAGAAGCGCCCAAACGCCCGGGCAGTAACGCCTGATCTCCTCCAGCATCACATCCGCCCTAAAGATAAAAATACCCGCGTTCCAGTAATACCTCTTATCCCGCATAAAAG
>JAQTNB010000081.1 GCA_028714055.1 Candidatus Omnitrophota bacterium | reverse complement strand
GAACGGAACTCCTGGTATTGCTGCCACCGCATATTATCAGCGGCGCTACCGCCTCTTCCGGGACAGAAGGATTTTTCGCGGGCACAGTGCCGAAAGGCTACCGGGATTCCGACGTAAATCCCGCCGAGGCAAAACAGGAAGAGGCCAAAGACGCGGGGGGAGCCGAAATGCCTCGCATAAAGGCGTTCCGTGAAGAGCTCAGCCCCCAGGAGATCCAGGCAAAAGACGACGCTCTTTTAATGAAGGGGCCACGCTATGACTCAAACTAATTCAAGGGCGGCAAAGATCCTTTTTATCGCCGCAGTACTTTCGATTGGCGCGCTGCTTGCGGCGCTGATCGCTCTGAACGCCGGGAATTCTAAGCTTAAATCCGACCTGGACAACAGGGTCCAGAGCCTTGCCAAGGCCACTGCCGCCGGCGCAGAGCTGGATAATGCGCTGCGTAAGGTCAAGACGGAATACACGGACCTGCAAAAAAAGCTTGAAGAGATAACCGCTCAACGCCAGCAGCTTGACGTGCAGGTAAAGGGCCTGCTTTCTGACCGGGATTTGGCGCGCAAGCTTGAAGGAGAACGGGAGACCCTGAAGGCCGACAAAGAGATCGTCCAGAAGCAAAAAGAAGCGGCTGAGAAGGCACGGCTGGAGCTGGATGCCCAGATTGCCGCGCTGAAAGACAAGATCAGGGGCTTAGAGACCGTGCAGGTGCAATTATATAAGGAAAAGGAACAGGTTGCCGCCAGCCTTACGGAATTGCGCGATAAGACAGGCGTTAAGAAGCTGGAAGACGAAAATGCCGCATTGAAAAAAGAAAACGGCGCTTTATCCAAGAGCCTAAACCAGGCCCAGTCCGAACTTGAAAAGCTCAAAAACCAGGAAAGCAAGCTTAGAGAGGATTTTAAAAAGCAGTCGGCAAAATTGGAAGACGCGGAGAAGAACCTGCAGGAGCAGGCGCGCAAGTTCAAGGCCTTTGAGCAGACCTATGTGGATGCCCCTTTGAAATGCGCGGACCTCGCCCGGCAGAACAAGACCCTGATCCGCAGGACCGCGAACATGCACTACAATATGGGCGTTTTTTATACCAAACAAAAAGAATACTCGCGCGCGATCTCGGAATTTGAAAAAGCGGTGCAGCTTGCCCCGGATGACGCCGCATCGTACTTTAATCTCGGCTACATCTACGCCGAGTATATTCAGCATCGCCAGAGGGCAATAGAGTATTTTCGCAAATACCTTCAGTATGCGGATAAAAACGATAAGGATACGGATTGGGCGAAGAAGTATATCCTCACCTGGCAGGCATGGGACGGCAAACAGCCCATGTAGTTCTTTGACATGAAACGGACAGCGGTCATTATCGCACTCATCGGTATTATCGCCTGTTTTCCGGAGCAGCCGCTCCCGGCCCAGGGAGAAGCCGCTCCCGCGGCGCAAGGGAAACAGGGCGAGGAGAACGCGGGCGAATTTTTCGGGATCCCCGTGCCGATGCACAATTATTATTTCATCAGGAGTGTTATGGCGGTATTCGGCGCCAGGGATGCCGGGCCCCTTGAAAGCGATCAGGAGAAGGAAGACTACATCTGGGACCACCTGCTTTTATCCTTTGAGGCCTTTCGCCGGGATATCCAGGCAACGCCCGAAGAACTCGACGCGGAGATCGCCAAGATCCTGGAATCGGAAAAGGCGGGTTTTGACCGTAAACAGGAGCCTGAAAAATACGCCCAGTGGCTTAAAGAAAAAACCGGAGAGCCGGTAGAGCTTTTTGAAAGCCAGGTGCGGCACCTGATACAGGTTGAAAAGCTCCGCCGCCAGGTGCGCGAAAGCCTGGACCCTCCGGTGAGCGACCAGGAGATGTTCGAGGAGTTCCTGAACGAGCATAATACCCTGGGAGTGGAGCTGGTTGAATTTGATGAGCGCGCAGGCGCCGAGGATTTTTACCGCAGGGCAAAAAGAAATGCGCGTTACTGGGAAGCGGAGAAAAACAAAAACGGAAAAAAATTCAGGCGCCCCGGGTTTGTCTCGCTTGAGTTCCTCATCGACATCTGGAAGATCCCGCGGGATACCTGTTATGCGCTGATGAAATTAAAGGCAGGCGAGCTCCATCCGCCCGCGCCGATCTATAAAGGGTTCGGGGTTTTTAAGGTGTTGGAAAAAAGGCCGGCGGATGAAAAAGAATATGGTAAATTAAAGGATTCGTATTATAATCAGATTAAGAGAAGAAAACAATTTGACGGATACGCGGCATGGTTCAAGGAACTTAAAAGTCAGGCCGGGATAAAGGTGTATAAACAAGGAGGGGGGAAGGAATGAAAAAAATACTTGCGGTATGCGCGGCAGTGATTTTTGCGGCAGGGATGACGGCTGTGGCTTACGCCGCGGCAGCCAAGCCCCAGGAGAAGCAGGACGACGCAGCGGTGCAGGAGATCATCAAAAAACAGGCGATGCAGAAAGCCAGGGATGAACTCAACAGCCATGAATGGATGGTGTATGTCACCCCGGCGCCTGAAAATGCCGGCAAGAGAATAACGGTTGAGGAAGACGTGCTGACTTTTAGCGGGGAGGGAAAGGTCGTCTCACGGGAACTTCTGGCCAAGGGTTATCCGGAATCAAACTATACGCTCAGCCTTCAGGAAGGCGGAGTGGCCGTATGGGAGACTATGCAAGTCAATGAAAGCGAAGGGCTTGTGTTCTTCCGCGGAGAACTTAAGGATGGCGTTTTAACAGGAGTGATGAGCAAGCAGCCGCAGAAAGGCTCAAAGGCCACCTATTATTTTACGACAGTCAAGCCCGATGTAGGCGTTCAGCAGGCAGAGCCCGAAAAGGAAGAAACGGCAAAGAAAAAGAGCAAAAAGAAAAGATAAAAGGACGGTACATGGCCCAGGAAGACGGGGAAAATATCGCCTTGAATAGCCTAAATTTATATGGTATCCTTTTTGTAGAAGCATTATATTCAAAAATCTGGAAGACCGAAAAAGGCAAACTTCGAGCAATTGAAGGGCGCAAAGCCGTGCGTCCGGCATTTCATTATGCCGGAATGGCAGGTTCCCGAATCTTCAACGCTTGAAAAATCCCAGGAGATTGCCTGGGATTTTTTTTAGAATTTGTGCAAAGTGCCTGGCACCGGGAGAAATTCGGCGAATAAAAAGATGAAAAGTGACAGGCACGGCGGCAAAAAGAGACGAATGAAAAAATGGCGAGATTACCCAGAATCTATATTGCTAATTCCTTATACTACATAACTGCCAAGGGAAATCTCGGGGAAAATATTTTTGTCGATGAAGAGGATTACAAAATGTACCTGGAGCTTCTGAAAAAATATAAAGAACAGTATGGTTTCAGGCTGTATTCTTTTGCCCTGATGCCGGCGAGCCTCTCTTTACTCATGGAGCTTAAGGAAGGCGAGACCATCTCCATGGTCATGCACGATATCAACTCTTCATACACGAAATATTTTAACAGCCGCTATTCCAAAAAAGGCCACGTGTTCAGCGAGCGTTTTAAGTCGGCGGTGGCGGAAAAAGAAACATACCTCTTGAGCCTGATCAATTACGTGCATACGGCCCCCGCGCGCTTAGGGCTGGTAAAAGACCCGCAGGACTACACCTATGCCAGTACACTTCAGTATCTCTATTTTCGCGATACCTCAAAACGCAATGAGCTCAATACCAATGTCCAGAATCTGATCGTTGATATCCGCGCGGAGATCAAAGAAGCGCTGGATTTCATGTCGCGGCTTTTCCCGCAGGCGCGTGATTACGCGGATTTTCTGGCAGGCGCCGCAAAGGAAGAGATGGACGGCTTAACAAAAAAAATAGTTTCGGCCGGCCTTCTGGGGACCGATGAGTTCATCGCCTCGGTTGAAAAGGCGATGGAAAAAAGAAAAGAGGCGGAGAAGCAGGAGAAAAAATACCTGATGCACCCCGCGGTATATTTTTCTTTTGCCGTGCTTGTCGCGGGAGTCGTGGTCGCCAACATCTATTACCAGAAGGTCAATAAGGCCGAAGCGCCCATTATCATTGAGAAAGAGCCGGAGACCGCCCACCTTGAAGCCCTTGACGGAACAGAATGGATCCTGGAGATGAAGCCCGAAGCGCAGGTCAAGCTTGCCTATCCCCAATTTGACAAGATCACGTTCAAGGACGGGGCCATCTCTTCCATATACCTGGTCTCTCAGGGTTTCGCGACCTCCAACTACAGCCTCCACAGAAGCGAAAGCGGGACTCTTGTGTGGGAGACGATGCAGACAAACGAGGCGGGGGAGACGATCTTTTTGCGCGGCGAAGAAAAAGACGGGACGATGAACGGGTCTTTCCGCAGGAATTTTAAGGACGGTATTTCCGACGGGGTCAATTTCAGCAGCCCCGGTTATTATAAACTGCAGAGGTGAAGATGCGTAGCGCGCGCGCGGTAATTTTTGCGGTATCGCTGGCTTTGCTCCTGGGGAGTGTTCTTGCGTATGCGGCCGATGAGGCGAAGACCAGGATAGTCACCAAAGAGGTAAGCGGCGAAATAGGCGGGATAAGCTCGAATTTCATAGCCGTAGTTTACGGGTATGCGGGCGGTATCGCGCAGGAGATGGCTTTGAACATGGCCAAAGACGTGCGCACCAGCGGAAGGAAGGTCGCAGAAATTGGGCTTGGGGATATCGTTAAGGTAATATACGAAGAGACGATCGAGACAGGCGGCGATCAGAAGCCCCGCGTCATCAAGCGCGAGGCAAAGCTTATCGAGTTTCAGCGCCAGGCGAGCAGGAAGCCTGACGAGGAGACTTCGACGACACTGGTAAGCCAGGAGCAGTAAGGATATGGCAATCTTACGGGATAAAAGAGGACGGGTGATCATTTCGCTGCTGGCCACGTTATTCGTGCTGGCCGGCCTCTTTTTATTCGTGCGCCAGGAGCCTGCCCAGGCAGTGCAGGTCAAGAAGGTGCAGACCGGAGAGATCTACGTTGACGCAAACGATATCTCAGCGACCGTCACCATAGAACCGGTTGACCAGACCAAGACCCTGATCTTTCTCTTTGTCGATCCCGATTACAACACTGCCAATTACATCAGAAACCAGCTTTTTACCGCTCAATTCGAATCGGATAACAGCCTGGTTATCGACCGTGCCGCGGCAAGCGTGGGCGCGTATGTGCGGTATTACCTGGTTGAATTCGTTGACGGCGTAAAGGTGCAGAGAGGCATCAGTTCTTTTGTCCCCGGCGTTTACAATAACCCTTCCTATAGGATAAAGGACGTGAGCATCCCGGTGCCCGTGGATTACAATAATAGCTTTGCTACGGTGCTGCTCCGTTCCAATCTTGCTTCCTCGACCGTGGATGAAATGTCGCAGATCACCGCCTCCATGGTGAATGAGACCACCATGCGCCTTGAGAGGATGGCTTCCAATGACGCGACTACCACGACCGTCAGCATCGTCTGGCAGGTGGCTGAATTCAACAAAGACGCCAATATCCGCACCGGTGAGGTCTTCATGGATAATTATACCACCACAGCCACCGGCACAATCTCTCCGGCAATACCGGCAGGGAAGCTGGATAAATCCTTCCTGATCTATAATAGCCGTACCAAATACGGTATCAATGGCCAGGAGGGCCGTTACAGGTTTACCGGAGAGATCCAAAACGAGACGCTTGTCAGGTTTGAGCGGGCCTATCAGTCCGGGTTAACAAATACAGAGGCTTACGTAAGGTGGTATGTCATAGAACTGGAAGACGAAAGCAGCCTGGTGCAGACAGGGAACCTTACCTGGGCAGCCGGGTTAGGCGAGAACCGCACCACACTTACCAATGCGGTTGACCAGACCAGGTCTTTTCCCGTTGTCGGGCTCTCAAGCTCTGCTTCAGCTACCGCTACCTATGAAGATGAGTCTGTGGTTTATCCTTCCATGGACTCGGTAAAAGGTATTGCCTATGATAACGGGACAAACTCCATCTGGGCCACGCAGTATTACAATAATTCGGTTGTAAAATATAATGCCACTACCGGCACCTGGATAGCTACCGTCGGCGTCGGCGCCGGCCCTAATTCCATATGCTATGACCCGAGCACCAGGGCTGTATGGACTGCCAACTATGTCGGTGATTCTATCACCAAGGTCAATACCACTACGTACGCGAGCACCAATTTAAGCGTAGCCACCGGGCCCAAGGACAT
>JAQTNB010000080.1 GCA_028714055.1 Candidatus Omnitrophota bacterium | reverse complement strand
CTCCTGGAGCATCTGAATAGCTTCTTCTTTTTTCATTCTCCGGACTCCTGGTTACGGGTCATATCGCGGATAATCCCGCTGTTGATGCCTTCTGCAAACCAGCTCAGGCTGTTGGTATAATAATCCCTGGGGTCTGAATAGAGCCACCCTTCGGAGGCGCGCACAATGAAAGACCTGTTTTTTCCTTCCAAAGATTGCGCATACCGGGAACCGCCTCCCAGCAACGCGCAGGCATACGAGGCATAAAATAAAGGGCTTTCATACTGTTTGCGCGGTTTCCCGTTATAGCCGTATTCGCTGAACACTGCCCCGTTTTCCTTCCATGCTGCTTCAATAAAAGGCACAAAGCTCTTTTGAAGGAACTCCCGAGCCTGGATACTATCAAACCAAAAGCAATCAAGCGCCACCCGCAAAGGAACGCGCACCGCCTCCCAGCCAAAACCGCTGTTTTTTCCTTCAAGAGGATACAGCGCTCCCCGCGCGTCTACGCTGCACCAATCAGGAATGAGTCCTGCGCCCGCCTCTTCCCCCAGCTGCCGCGAAAGGGAATTGAGCAAAAAATAGGTTGTCTCAAGTAAGTCGTTCCACCTCCTGTCTTTGGTAAAGGCAAAAAAGATGCGGAAGTGCGCCGGCGAATAATACGAAGGGTTCAAGGGCAATCTTTCATGCGAGACAGCACCCTCTATGATCCAGGGTAAAAGATAAAGCCGTGAATCCTTATTCCGGTAAGTCTCAAGGCGTAAAACATCTTCGAGTACTGACCTGGCTTTGCTGCCATAAGCCGTAAGCCCGGCCGGACCCTGCGCATGCCACCGGGCATCGGCAAAGATCAAGGCAAGCGCATAATCTATATCTGCGTCTGCGGCAGGCATCCAATCAGCGACCTGCCCGTCCTGCCAATGCCAAGCTAAAAGATTATCCCCTTTTTCCGGCTGCCGGCTTAAATGACGTTCGCTCCAGGCATAGCAGGCGTCGAATGTTTCCTTGTCCCCCATCCACACGGCGCGCAGCATTGCATATGCCTGCCCCTCGGAAACAGTATCTGCCTCCCGCGGCCTTATCACCTTTCCTTCTTCGATAAAAACGTGCTTATACCCTTCCCAGGTTTTCCGGCACACCTCGGCAGGATCGGTTATGCCCGCTTTATCCTCTCTGGACGGCCGCAGCAGCACGGACAAAACAAAGGCTGCGAGGAAAATTACCGATAATGTTATGAGCTTATTCTTCATTGAAATAAAATATGCTTGAGAGGATCAGGAAATGGTAAACGATCCACATGAGGTTGATCGTAACCGCCGCCGTCCTTTCATACATCAGGCGGTTTAATCCCCAGGTGATTGCAATAAGGTTTATTGCCCAAAAAGCAAGCTGCGGCCACAAAAACCAGTAGGAAATCGTCTTTGTTCCCTTCTTGGCAGTCACCTGGAATTTGGCTTTAATGCCTGCCAGGCCGAAGATTGAAGCGCGCAGGTAAACCGGCAGCGTGATAAAACCCAGAAGCTGCCCCTGAAACACCTGCTTGATATTATAATGCCGCGCCCCCATACTTGAATAGAATATCGCCAGCGAAAGGACAAGATACGGTAAAAAAGCGAATGAATAAACCGTCGGGTTCATGAAAAATGACGGTATATTGAAAAAAATGTATATGATCGGGCAAATCAGCAGGAAAAGATAGGTCCAGCCGATAAAATAGTAACTCCCGGTCACCGCGTATTCAAACCACTGCGATGGCTTCAGCAGGAACGGCTGACGCATGAGCTTTGCAATAATAGTCCGTAAAACCATGACATTGCCCAGCGCCCACCTGTTCTGCTGGCCGAAATAGCCGCTTAAGTTTTCCGGGCCCAACCCGAAAACATAGACACGGTTAGTGTAGAGCGTCTTCCAATGCTTTAGATGGAGTTCCAGGGAAGTCGCAAAATCTTCCGTAACGGTTGACTCGTCAAACCCTCCGACATCCGACAATGCCTCCCTGCGCATGACGACGTTTGTCCCGCAGCAGATCATCGCCTGGCTTGTATTCTTGCCCTCGCAGACATACTCATAAAAAATCGCCTGCTGCATATCGGCGGCCCGCGAAACCCTGCTTGCCGCAAGGTTGCTGTAAAATTGCGGCGTCTGGATGAACGCAAGCCGGTCATCTGCCTCCAGGAGCGGGACCAGCCGGGAAAGGAAATGCGGCAAGGGGACCTGGTCGGCGTCAAAGATAGCGACGTATTTATCTTCAAGCGTCTTCAGGCAGTCGTTGATGATCCCTGCCTTCGCGCCGTGACGCTCCTTCCTTCTGAATACGGTAGCCCCGAACCGCGCTGCCGCATCCTCTGCCTCCCGGCTATACGCCTCAAGGCTTGAATCATCCAAAAGATAGATACGCTTGTTCGGATAATCCAGATTATAGCATCCGGTAAGGGTTTCTAAAAGCACGGTTTGCGGCTCATGGCGCGCCGGGATCAGGATCGCCACGCGCGGGTATTCCTCAAGAGGCTGCGGAGTAATGATGCGGCGCCTGCTTTGATTAGTCCTGAGGATCTCGCCGAAATACCCGAAGGCATGAAGCATTACAAAGGCTTCGGCGATGAAAAAGATCACCGCCAGCGTTTTTTCAAGAGGCCCGTATTCTGCATACGCGATAAAAACCGCGCGGGAGACAAAATAGCAGCTGATACTTATAAAAAGCAGCACGATCAATGCCGCTACGATACCCGATCTTTTTGGCTGCCGCGTTCCGTCAGCGAATATATTTTTCATCAGAAATAATATTTTGCCTGCAGCCCCACGAGGTCCTGGCTGTAATTATCAACGTGCTCATATATGATTTTCTGCCAATACAAAGACGTGGAAAAATGTCCGTTCCAGTCGCGGCAAAGATCCGCATACAATACATGGCCGTGCTGGTTATGCACGTCCAAATTGACCTCATAACGCAGCGTATAGTAAGGATTGTCCGCGCCCCAGAAGAGTTCCCGCGCGTTCAAATACTGCCTCCACTCAAGGCCTACGCTGTTGGTATGGAAACTGCCCGGGCTGAAGTATGCCTCGTTTGCGCGGTTAAAGCCGTATTGACGGAACCCGTAAAAAAGCTCAAGGCTCCGCGGCTCATAGAGCAGCTGCGACGACACCCTGATGCCGTAACCGACCCGGTGGTTTCCGTCATTATAATCGGAATAGTGCGCGTCCAATGAAGCGCTGAGCCTTCGACAGGGCGCGATCTTTGCCTGCAGCGCATAATCGTCTGCACGAAGGCGCTCACGCAGTGTCCGGGCATTCTCAATGACATCCCTGCGCCCGTGCGATGCCCCGAATGCAATGCCTCCCGCAGGAGAAAAATCCAGCCGCTCCGCGTAACTATTACTCTTTTTAAGGCCATCGGAATAATTATTGTATGAATAGTCGATAGCAAACCGCAGATGCGGCCTTTGATTATATGCCAATACAAACGATGAACTGCTCCGGAATACCGAAGATAAACCGCTGAAACCGTACCACGTCTCTTTTTGCCCAACGCCTGCGGAGAGCATCCCGGACAGCGGAAAGCCGAAAGAGTTCATAATGCTCCGGGAACGCATATCTGCCTGGCGGCTTGCGCTGTCCGCCTCAAAGAACTCAAAACCCGCGCCCAATACTTTTGCGTTTTGCAAAAAACGCGCCTTATCCAGGGCCCGGCGGCTGAGGGAATGCGCAGGTTCATGCACAAGTATCTGCTCGTATGTGCGGATCGCCTCTTCCCAGCGCATCTGCGTGGAATAAATCTGTGCCAAGTCAAAAAGCGCCTCAGGATCATCCGGCTCAATCTCCAGCCACTCCCGATACGCTTCTATAGCCTGGGCAAAGAACCCGCGGTAATAATGCGCTTTGGCGCGCATCTCAAACGCCACTGCCCCTTCCCCGCCAAAACGGGATACTATCTTTTTGTATTCTTCGATTGAACGCTTGTAGCGCCGCATCCATCCCAGAACGCGTGCCTTCTCCCTGCGGGGAACGATCCAATCGGGATCATGCACAATGATCCGTTCGTACAACCCAAGAGAAGCGTGATAATCCTGGTTCCAGCTCTTGATCCTGGCCAGCCACAAAAGGGCATTCTTATTCAAAGGGTCTTCGGCAATGATATCCTCGTAAATTTTTTCGGCAAGCCCCTGCTTATGCCATCCCAACGCTGCCTCTGCGATCTTCGAGAGCATCCGGTCATCCTGCCCTGCCTCCAGGGCCATCTCACCGAGCATCCCTTCTGCCTGCCCTGTAGCGCCTGATTCGTACAAGGCCTGCGCAAGGCCAAGGCGCGCCGTAAGATCGGCAGGATATGGCTTTAGATACCGGCGGTAAGCCTCGATTGCCTCAGCGGTACGCCGCAAACGCAGCAAAGCGTAACAGAAATTCTTAAAACGTTCCCGCTGAAAAGGCTCGACTCCCCCTTCCGCATAGAGACGCGCTGCCTCTGCATAGTCCCCTTGGCTGAAATAAGCGTCTGCCAGCCGCAGCCGTAATAACATGTCGCCCGGACTGAGGCCCAGAAGTTCCCGATAATATTGTTGCGCGGCAGCGTAATCCGCCAGAGCCAGGCTTAAATCGGCGATCTTAAGCTTCAGGAGGCGGTTATCCGGCTCGTTTTTCAGAAGCTGGGAATAAACCTCGCGCGCTTCGGAAAACTCTGTGTTTTTCTCCAGGAAATATGCCAAACGCAGCGCAATCCCTTTATTATCAGGCGCATCCTCTCTCATCCTGCGCAGGATAGCAACCGCCTCATCAAACTTGCCTAATCTGCCGAGGCTTTCGGCAAGGCCGGGGCCTGCCTGATCCAGGGTACCTTCGGGGCTCTGAAGAAAATCACGGTAAATCCCGATCGCCTCATTGTCCTTGCCGGAAAGCCGTAATGCCTCGGCCATCCTGAATGCCAATCCGGCTTTCCCTCCGCTCCTGCCGCTCAGCCGCGCATACATCGCGGTTGCCTTCGGATAATCCCCTGACCAGAGATACAGATCGCCTAAGAGCTCGAGGGCCTCAGTATCGTGAGAATCTTTGCGCAGGTATTTTTCAAGAAAAGGGACCGCCTGTTCGTACTTGCCCTGCCAGGCAAGCACTTCCGCCAGGCTTTTGGCTATCCGCTGCCGCCAACTCCGCTTGAGTATCCTGCGGTAATAACCCTCTGCCTGCGCATATTCATCGAGCCCGTAATAAGCGTCGGCGAGTTCCCGTAAGACTATCGGGTCATG
Source organism: Candidatus Omnitrophota bacterium (assembly GCA_028714055.1). Lineage (GTDB taxonomy): Bacteria > Omnitrophota > Gorgyraeia > Gygaellales > Profunditerraquicolaceae > JAQTNB01. The sequence continues at coordinate 1,030 of JAQTNB010000080.1, read as the reverse complement.
CGTACGCGTGCCGGCCAACTCCTGCAGGGCGGCGAGCGCTTCTTTTTTCATGCCGAGTTTTTGGTATGACCAGGCGAGATACCGGGATGCCGAAGCATTCTGAGGCGCGATGGTCAGCGCACGGGTGAAATAGGAAGCGGCCTTTTCATACTCCGCTCTTTTAAAGTGCGCTTCCCCCTGCACAAAAGACTTATAAAACGATTGGGTGGAGTGGAAGGCAAAGGTAGTGGAGAAAACGATAAAAACGGTGGAGAGCGCCAGGATTATTTTTCTTCTGAGCATGGCCGTATCTTAAGGTATTACGTCACACGGTAAACCCGCGGAAACCGGAAAGCCACTTTCTGGCAAAATAACGGCGTGTCATGAAGATACTTTGCACGATAATAGAGATGTTCATCGACCACCATACCGCGACCTGGCCCTACCCAAGGCGGATCCCCAGGAAATATGCCAAAGGTATGCGCACGAGCCAGACGCTTGCGGCAACCACGCTCATCACCCCTTTTGTGTCGCCGGCGCCGTTTAAGGCTCCTCCCAGGATCACTCCCCAGGCCATCACCGGCTCAACCAGCAGGCTGATAAAAATATAGCGGCTGCATTCCTGCACCACCAGGCTGTTCGTAGAAAGATACCCGGATATCCTGCCGGCATTCAGCATCACCGCCAGCGACATAATGCTGACAAAGGCTACGCCGATACCTGCCGTTGCCAGGCCAGCCCTGAAGGCGCCGCTCTTCTCTTGTCTTCCGATAAAATTTCCCACGATCACCGCGTTTGCCATATTAAAAGCGAATGCGGGTAGGAAAATGACGGCTTCGACCTTAAGGCCGTTGGTAAAGGCAGCGAGGATCTCAACGTTGTTGCGCGGCATGGCGCTTAAGATTAGGTAAAGCGCGACCGCCCCCATCTGCCAGAAGACCTGAAGCAGTCCGGCAGGCCAGCCGATATTCATGATCTTTTTCGCCGTGTGCCAGGAATAACCGAAAACTCCCGCCATAAGCGGCCTGACAAAAGCAAGGTTAAGCAATGA
>JAQTNB010000079.1 GCA_028714055.1 Candidatus Omnitrophota bacterium | reverse complement strand
ATGAATTTGAGGCTGATAATCGACATGCCGTCTGAGGAAAACGCGGTGATCTTCTCTAATCCGGGGGTGGTGCCCAGCTGGTTCTCCAGCTCTTCGGTGACCTTGGTCTCTACATCTTCGGGGCTTGCGCCGGGATACTGCGCGATAACACTTATTATCGGAGGCTCGATCTCGGGAAAAAGATCGATCCCCAGGCGGGAAAGGCTGTATAAGGCCAGGACGAGGATCGAAGAAAAGATCATCAAATTGGTGACCGGTCTCTTGACGCCGAATTCCGGAAGCCTCATTATTTCTTCCCCTCTTCTTCTACAAGCACCAAAGCGCCCTCGGTAAGCTTCTGCTGCCCCATGATCACGACCATATCCCCTTCGCTCAAACCTTCCTTAACTTCATAATAGGCGCCTTTGCGTATGCCGAGGACCACCTTTTGCAGGACCGCTTTACCGTCTTTGACCGTGTAAACGTAGGTATCGGGGTCTTTGCCGATAACGGATTCCCGCAGCACGACCGGGACTCTTTGCAGGTCTTTGAGGACCAGCCGCACCCTGGCAAACATCCCCGGCTTAAGCCGGTGCTCAGGGTTAGCGATGGTGATCTCGATAGGGGCGGTGCGCGTGGTCGTGTCAACAACCGGGCTGGCCTTGGTCACCGTGCCGCTAAATTCTTCCTGCGGATAGGCATCGACGGCGATAAATGCCTGCTGCCCCAGGGCAACCTGGGGAAGATATTTCTCCGGCACATCAAGGTTTATTTTAACATTCTCCATGTTGACGACAAGCGCAACGGCAGTCTGCGCCGTGACGTTCTGTCCCCGGTCAACATAGATCCTCCCCACCACACCCGTCAGGGGACTCTCGACCGGCGCTTTTTCAAACTTAAGCCCGGTTTCATCGCGGTCGATATAAAGCAGCACGTCGCCTTTGGCAACGGCCGCGCCGTCTTCTTTGATCTTTTCGGAGATCTTACCGCTCACCTTGGGATATACCGCGACCTCATCCTGCGCTTTAATGTCTCCCGCGTAATTTATGAAATAGGAAAACGCCTGCAAAGCAACCCTGCTGACCATGACAGGGACCTTTTCGGGGGTCTTCTGCTTTGTGCGGAGGTCTTCCTTCCCCTTACAGCCGGCGCACAATACCGCCGTGCCCGCCAGTAACACAACCAGCAACCTTCTATTGAAGAACCTCTGCGCCGACATTAAAGACCTCCCGTAGCTTTTTCAAAGCTTATTTTTGCCGCCAGGTAATCGTACACTGCCTGCTTCCTGTTAAAAGCGGAAATCGCGTATTTGAGCTCGCTGTCGCTGAGGTCAAGGAAGCTGACCATCCCGCTGCGGTACTTTTCCTGTGCGCTGCTGAAATTATCCTTATACACTTTAAGATCGGATTCCGAAGCCCGTATCCGGGCAAGGGCGTTTTTGAGCGACACGTATGCGGTGCTGAGCTCAAGGGCGATATCCTTTATCGTCTTTTCGTATGAAAGCTCCGTAGTTTTCAGGCCGCTGACCGCCTGCTCGACCTTATGAGCGGCAACCCAGCCGTCAAATACAGGCCAGGAAAAAGTCAGCCCGATGACGTTATAATCGTTCCAGTTCTTGGTAGTCGTCGCCGTAAGATGGGAACGGCTGTAATAGTCCCAGGAGGCATAGACGGAAGGCCGGGACTCGGCTTTCGCCGCGTCGATTGCCTTGGCGTCGGCCTTAAGCTTTGCTTCGTATTGGCGGATCTCAGGCCTCTGCGCCAAAGCCGCCAGGAATGCTTCGTCGTAGGCGGCATCTTGAGGCTCATAAAGGAATTCTCCCGATGCCTTAATGGCGGTATCCTTGTCCACGAACAAAAACACCCGTAACGAAGCCTGGGCCAGCTCTGCCTGGTTATAAGCCCGGTCATAGGCTTCTTTGATATTTTCCAGCGACGATTCGATGGCGACAATGTCCGATTCTGAAGCCTGGCCGCTTTGGTAGCGCGTCCGGACAGATTCCAGATGCGCCTGGGCATTGGCAAGGATCTGTTTGTTGACCCGGGAAAATTCATCCGCCAACAAAAGGGTATAAAAAGCCTTGCGCACGGCAGAGACCGTTTCAAGTTTTTGTTTATCGAGCAGCGCCCCGGAAACATCAACCAGATACCGGTCCTGCTCGATAGTACTGGCAGTCTTTCCTCCCCGATAGAGGTATTGTTTAAGCGTGGCCTGTGCCGTGCTCTGGCCGGAATCTTTTGAATAATACCCCCGGGTAACTCCCCAGCCTCCGGTAAAGGTAAGGGTGGGGAAACGCGCGGAAACGCTCTCGGCAAGCCGGGCCTTTGAGGCCTTAAGCTCCTCGGCTTTAAGCATTATATCACGGTTGTCCCGCAGCGCAACCGCCACCGCCTCATCAACGGTAAGCACGACCTCCGTAGCCGCAAAAGAAAAGGCCGGGATCAATAATAAAATGGCGGCCAGCGCTATTTCTCTACCCTTGCCCATCGGTTATTCCTTTTCGCTGACTAATACGTCACGGATGCGCCTGAGGATCCTCAAATAATCCTCTCTCTCCTGCTCGCTGATCTTGCCGAATATATGTACCACCATCTGCCTGCGCTGGTCGTTGATCTTCTTGATAAGTCCCCGGCCTTTTGCCGTCAGGTTTACCCGGATGATCCTGCGGTCATTGGAATCAAGCAGGCGCGCCGCATATCCTGATCTTACCAGCCTGTCCACCAGGCCGGTGATCGCTGCAGTGCTTACTTTCATAAAGGTGGCCACGTCCGTCATGCGCGATGACTGGTTTTCGTCCATAAACTGCATTACCAGCAGCTGAGGCAGGGTTATGCGTTCCTTAAAATGCTCCTTGGTATTGCGCCTGACCATCTCCTTTAACAGGAAAGGTATGAGCCGGTTAAGTTCATCGGCAAATTCAGGCAAGGCAAGCGCCATGATGATTTAGCTCCTTAATAGTTAACTGTCTTAATTATCAACATTATTAAGGATAACATAAAAATGGGAGCTTGTCAAGTATGCGGGGGGGTTGAGATTAGCGGAAGGTTTTTACCAGTTGCGAGAGAAAACGGCCTTCGGTTTCCACCATCTGAAGGTCATGCCTCAGGATAGGCTTCAGAGAAGGATCAGTGCCCGCCTCCTGCGTTTGTATCGCCTGCCGCACTGCCTTGATGAGCTTCTTAAGCATGTAAATCCGGGCATTCAGCCGGCGTTTTGCCACTGCGGGATCTATATAATGAAGGAAATAAAGGCTCAGGTCCAGGCTGAACTGCGGGCGGTTTAGCTTCAGCAGGCTTTCCTCCAGCAGCTGCTCGAACCTCTCCCTTCCTCTTGCGGTGAGCTCGTAGGTAAAGCGCTGCGGCCGTCTTCCGGATTTCGCCGCGTGCTTTACCACCAGCCCTTTTTTTTCCAGGGTCTGAAGCGGGTAATAGACCGAGCGCAGCTCCACCCCCGTAAACACCGAAAGGATCTCCCTGATCTTTCTTTTTATTTCATACCCGTGCTTGGGGCTTTCGCGCAAAAGCCCCAGGAACAACAACTCATCTTTGATCATTGCGTTACGCCCATTGCACGGAATTTCTTATAGCGCAGGTCAAGGAGCTCTTCCGTGCTTAAAGAGACCAGGGCTTTGATATGGCGCATGACCGCGTCTTTTATGTTCTCGGCTGACTTCTGGGGATCGTGGTGCGCTCCGCCTAAAGGCTCGGGGATCACTTCATCGATGATCCCCATCTTCAGAAGGTCCGCGGCGGTAAGCTTCAGCACCTCTGCCGCATCCGGAGCCCGCGAGCCGTCCTTCCAGAGTATCGCCGCGCACCCTTCCGGGGATATGACCGAATAATAGGCATTCTCCAGGACGCAAACCTTGTCTGCCACGCCGATACCTAACGCCCCCCCGGAGCCTCCCTCACCGATGACGATCGCGACGATCGGCACGGCGATATTGACCATCTCCCGTAAATTGAGCGCGATCGCCTGGGCCTGGCCCCGTTCCTCGGCGCCGATCCCCGGGTATGCCCCCGGCGTATCGATAAAAACAAGGACCGGCCTGTTGAATTTCTCGGCCATCTGCATGAGCCTGAGCGCCTTGCGGTACCCTTCGGGATGCGCGCAGCCGAAATTTCGTTTCAGGTTTTCTTTGGTGTCCCTGCCTTTCTGATGGCCCATGACCATGAACTGCTGCTTGCCGAGCGTTGCAAAGCCGGCGACGATCGCCTTGTCGTCCGCAAAACACCTGTCCCCGTGCAGCTCGACGAAATCCGTCATCAGCATCGAGATATAATCAAGCGTATAGGGCCGCTTGGGATGGCGGGCGATCTGCACCCGTTGCCAGGGCGTCAGGTTCGCATACGTATCTTTCTTGAGATGCTCAAGCTTCTCCTCCAGGCGCTTGACCTCGGAGGAAAGGTCGATCTTTTTCGCGACAATGAAGCCTTTGAGCTCCTGGATCTTGTGCTCAAGTTCGACTACCGGTTTTTCAAAATCGAGACCGTTGGCCATAGGGCGGGCGTCAATCGATGATCGTCACTTCCGTGCCCTCGGGCACGATGACGTAAAGCTCTTCCACTTCGGGGTTAGCCATGCGTACACAACCCTGCGTAGCCTGCCTCCCCAGCGATTGCGGGTCGGTAGTCCCGTGGATACCGTAACCGGGAACATTGATCCCCAGCCAGCGGGTCCCCAGGATGTTCTCCGGGCTCCCCGGGTCGACCACCGCCCCGGCCTTAAACCAGGTGGGGTTCGCCAGCTTATTGATGATCTTAAAGGTGCCCGTCGGCGTGGAATTATTGCTGCCCGTCGACACGATATAGCTCTTGACGATCTCGTCCTCGCTTTTGAGGATCAGGATGTTCTGCGATTTATCCACGACGATATTGAACGGCACGGTCCATACCTTTATCTTCTTGCCCGGGAGTATTTTATCGTCGACAAGGCCGTTGCTCTTCATGATCAATTCGGGGGTCGTCCTGAAATTTTTGGCGATCTTTATCAGCGTATCGCCGGGCTTGATCTCATAGAGCATGCTCTTGACGGTGACGAGCGGGGAAAAAAGCAGCTTTATGTTGAGGTCTTCGGCTTTCTTCTGCCAATTCATCACGTCTTTTGAGTTCGGGAATTCCGAAACCAGCCGCTGATACTTCGAGCGCGCTTCCTGGATATTCCCCTTTGCTTCGGCGTCTTGCGCTGCCGCGACAATCCCTGCGGGAGAATCGGTGCCCCTCTTGGCAGGCGCGGAAGAGCGCATCCTCCCGGCGCTCACGATAATCATGACCACCAATACCACGGCTGCGAAGGCCGCTGCTGCTACGATCAATAATTTCCTGTTCACCCTTCCCCCTTTTTAACGTGCCACGATGGCAATGCTGACGCCTAAGAGAAACCCGGCGATAACCTCGATGGGCGTGTGCCCGATAAGTTCCCGCAATCTTCCTTCTTCGATCTTCCCCTGCCAGTAAATATCATCCATGACCTTGTTGAGTATGCGCGCCTGCTTACCGCTGGCCCGGCGCACTCCCTGCGCGTCAAACATCACCACGATCGCAAAAGAAGCGGCCAGGGCAAAATAGGCGCTGTCAAACCCGTATTTAAACCCGACTGCCGCCGCCAGGCATGAAGCGCCTGCGGCGTGGCTGGAAGGCATGCCGCCGGTCCCGACAAACCAGCGGAAATCGAACTTACGCTGCCTGAAAACCCCGATGGTGACCTTGATGGACTGGGCGATAAACCAGGCGGAAAGCGTGGTTAAAAAGACCTTGTTCCTGATAACCTCGAAAAAGAAATCGTTCATGGATGGGTCGTTAGGGAAGAGTTATGACTTCTATCTTTACTTTCGTAGGCGTAGTCGGCTTGCCGTCTTTGATGAGATAACCCCGGTTACCGTCAATGATCTTTCCCTCGGTTTCCCCGGCGGCCGTTTTTTTGGGAGGCCGCAAAGGAGCTGCCAGCTGCCTGGCCTGGCGCATGCGCTTACGCAGGTCTTTAATGGCTTTTTTGAGCTCCGTGACCGAATTAAACCGCGCCGCCAGCTCGTCTTTCTGGCGCGATTCCTCTTCCAGGCGCGCTTTTGTCCGGGTAAAATCCTCTTTGAGCGCCGTGTTTTCAGCGGTCACAATCGAGATCTGGGCGGAGAGCTCTTCCAAATTCCTATGGGCTTCGCTCAGATCATGGACCAGGGCTGCCAGTTTTTCGTCGCTCAGCCGCAGGCTTTCTTTCAGGGACGCATTATCCTGCGATATCTGGTTTTTCAGCGCCTGCTCTTTCTCCATGTCCTGCTGCAGGCCTTTCTTTTCCTCTTCAAGCACGGCAACCTGCTGTTTGATC
>JAQTNB010000078.1 GCA_028714055.1 Candidatus Omnitrophota bacterium | reverse complement strand
TGGAAAGCTCCTGCTCCTGCATGACCGCGGAAAGCACCTGGCGCTCCAGGACCGAGAAACGGTTGGAGTTGATGAGCGCGGTGACCAGCATCTCCCGTAACCCCGAGCCGATCGCCCCTCCTGCCTTGGCCGCCTTGACGTCAAAGTCGGCGACCGCGATACGGGCCTTCGGCCCCGAATAGGGCGGCAGGGCTGCTGCCCCGGCGGTGTTATCCACCTGGGCAGAGGGCCCAAGCCCGGCCTGGGCCTCAAGACAAAAACCAACGATAAAAATAGCGAACGTAAAAACAAAACAGCGTTTCAACATGACCGCTCCATCCTTATATATGTTTAAAACAGTGGTTAATGTGTTCCCCTGAGACCTTCTTGGTAAACAGGCTCACCAGGACCAGCACGACAGCCGAAAGCGGAAGCATGACCACGATCGGATCAACCACCGTCCAGGGGAATTGCGCAAGCGTTGCTTTCCCGAAAAGCAGCTTACATAACCCCAGTGCCTCGGATTCTTTCTGATGGATAAAAAGCAGCCACAGGCACGTCCCCAGGAAACCGGTGAACATGCTTGCGATGACCCCTGCCTTGGTAACGCCTTTCCAGAACAGCGCGCCTGCATAGGAAGGCAAAAAGGTGCTCGCGCAGAGCCCGAAGAAGATCGCGGTGGCAACCGCGATGACGCTTCCGGGAAGCTTATATCCCAGGACCACCGTTACCAGCACTCCCGCCAATATCCCTACGCGCGTGATCGCGACGCTATACTTCACGTGCTTTCCTTTAAGGATAAACTTCTCAAATACATCCCTGCCGATGGCAGCACCCATGGCGTGAAACTGCGAGCTGCTGGTGGACATGGCCGCGGAAAGCAGCGTCAGCATAAAAAGGTACACGAACCATACGGGGAGCGCGCTGTTGATAAACGCGGGGATGATCTTGTCGATATTCCCTTCTGCTACCGCAAGCGAGATCTTGCCGAATTGCGGGTGATTGAAGAAATAGGCGTTTGAAAGCGCCCCTACCACAAATGCCACGCCGGTCATGCAGAGGATAAACACGCCCCCGACACCGACGGCGCGGTTTATCTCTTTGGTGCTCTTGACCGTCATAAAACGCACGGCAAGCTGCGGCTGCGCCAGCACGCCTATCCCGACGCCCAGCACGATGGTGGAAACCAGGTTCCACCACAAAGCAGACCCCAGCGCCGGCATACGGGTCCACCCTAAATGGCCCATAGCGGCTAACTTTTGCGGGACCTGGCCGGTAAGGCCTGCCAATGCCTGATGCGCCGCTGTCACGCCGCCAAGCTTGGTATAGGTGAAGACCAGAAGCGTTGCCATGCCGACGAACATGATGCTGCCCTGCATGGCGTCGGTATACATGACGGCCTTCAGGCCTCCTGCCAGGACATACGCCAGGATGATCAGGGTATAGATCAAAAGGGCGATGTTATAATCCACGGTCGTAAACGTCGTTTCGATAAAGCGCGCCGATCCGATCAGGACCGCTGCCGCATATATGGGCATAAACACAAAGATGACCAGCCCGCTAAAACCCTGTATAAAAGAAGACCTGAAACGCTTACCCAGAAGCTCCGGGAAGGTGTGGGCATCCAGGTTATGCCCCATCTTCCTGGTGCGTTTCCCGAACACCAGGAACGCGATAATGATACCCGCGGCGATATTGAGAAAGGTAAGCCAGAGAAGCCCCATCCCGAAAAAGGCGGCCGCCCCTCCGAAGCCCACGATAGCCGAGGTGCTGATAAAGGTGGCGCCGTAGGAAAGCGCCATGACAAACGGATGGACGCTCCTTCCGGCTACCAGGTAATCAAGGGTATTCTTGGTTTTACGGTAACCGCGGTAACCCAGGTAGGCAATCATAAAAAGGTAAACGATAACGATAATCGCCAGCAACAGGATATTATCCATACATTCTCCCCGTTTTTATAGGTCTTCTTCCGCTATCTTTTCATCCTTTACCCATTTGATGTCTTCCGGGTACACCGCCTCATCGCCCGTATTCCAGCGCAGTATCCCGTAGACGACGCAGAAAACCGCGCTTGCGATGCACAACAGGTATGCCAGCCATACGCCAGGATCGTCAATCCCCAAGATCACCATACCCACCTCCTTGAGTGAAGCTCCGCGGGCTATCCCCTTTTGAAAGACACAATTGCATTCCTCCCGCGGGTTTAAACCCGGTAATTCCTGCCGGGGGATGAAAAAAAGGCAATCCCGTCATACGACGAGATTGCCGTCCTTTTGCGTGCTCTGCCGGGTGATTTCGATCATTGATAAACAAATAATACTACGCAAAGCACGGGAAGTCAATTTGATTTTCTCCTCAGTGATTCATACCCGATACCGCAGAGGTAGGCGATCTGGAGCTGTTTTTGCAAAAGCTCATCCTTGCGGCGCAAGGCTGCCGCGCGGACGATGCCGGCAAGCCAGCGTAAAGAATACCCGAACGCATGGAAAAAAGAAGTAAAACGCGGGGTCAGGGAAACAAACGCAGCCCGGCCGTGCTTGCGCTTCATCCTGACAAATATCCTCCCGTCTGCAAAAGCCTTACGCAGGCAAAAGGCCTTACTGAGCTTATCTTTGCGGACCTGGTGATAAACGACGGCTTTAGGCTGGTAATAAACCGTTTTCCCGAGCATAAGGAAGCGGCAGACGACCTCTTTTTCGTCGCCAAAAAGCATGGATGCCCCGACACTGCCGAAGTGAACGTCAAAACCGCCTATTTCCAAAAGGCCCGATTTCCTGACCGCCAGGTTTCCGCCGTACAATTCATCTTTTAAGGAAAGGACCCGGAATTCCTCATCTCCCCGGTCAAGCAGGCTGAATTTATCCTTAATGCCCTCCTGGCGCGCCCAGGCCGGCGCGTCATCCGGGAAAAGAGGAAGGATCTTACCGCCGACCATATCGGCATTCCTTCTCTGCAGCGTATCGTAAAGCTGCATAAGCCAATCCTCGGTCACCACGCAGTCATCATCGATAAAAGCCACGATATCCCCGACGGACTCCTTTATCCCCTTGTTCCGTGCTGCAGAAACACCCAGGCGCGGCTCGAAAACATACCTGAGCTTGCCGCCGAACTGCGGGATAAGCGCTTCTGTCGCCTGGCGGGTATCATCCTGAGAGTTATTATCAACAACGATGATCTCGTGGTCCTGGCCGGTAACCGGCTGCAAATCCCGCAGGGATGCCAGCGCTTTTTTCAGGATCGCGCAGCGGTTATACGTGCAGATGATGATGCTGATCATCAGGCGGCCCCTTCCTGCCGGTCACCGCGTAAGCGCGGTTGCGATCGCAGAGTTTTCAAATCACGGTGGATTGCCGCTTCCAGGACGCGGATCGTCTGAACGACGCCTCTGTCCCAGTTGTAAAAATCAACGATATCCTTACGGGCAGCATCGCCCATCTCCCGCGCCCGGGCCTTGTTTTCGTATAAAAACATGATCTTATCTATGATATCGTCCGGTGAATTGTCGGTCAGGAGCCCGTTCTCTTGGCTCCTGATGCCCCGCGAGATCTGGCCTGCGTCCGTAGCGATGACCGGCCGCGCGCATGACATATAATCAAAGAGCTTCATCGGAGACATGTAGAACCCGATCTTTGACCATGCGAAGCTATGATAGAGACACAGGCATGCGTCGGAAGAGGCGATGTAGCCGGGCATGGAAAAATAAGGCACGCACGGCTTGATGATCATGTTCTCCGCGATATGCTGAGAGCCGATAAAGGCGGGGTCGGCGATCAACAGGAACTTGATCTTTTTATTTATCCGGGTTATTTTTTCGGCAACCTTCAGTATGATATCGGTGCCATGCCAGGGGTATTGCGAAGAACCTGCCCAAAGGACCAAGAATTCATCATCCCCTAAGCCCCCAAAGGCCTGCCGGTCCCTGCGGCCGGGAGAAAAAAGCCCGGGGTCCGAACCGTTCGGCACGACAAAAACCGACGCCACCCCCAGAACATCCTCTGCGTAATCACGCAGTTCTTCGGAAACGCACACAGAGGCATCGGCCAATTTTGCCAGAAGCTTCCAGGCGCAGCCGACGAACCAGGCCTTGACATCCCTTGTTTCATAGGAAGGGGCGTTCATCTCCCAGACTACCGGCAGGGAAAAAGGCCTCAAAGACCTCAAGAGGGTATGCGCATCTTGGCTGATTCCGTTAAGGAGCCTGATATATAACACATCCGTATTGCGGATGAAGCCGGCCAGGGAGGCGTACGAATATTTCCGGAAAGAAGCATACGGATAGTTGCCCCGGAAGGCATTGACGGTATGGCCGTGCCTGATAAACCCGGCCACTGTCTGGAACGCGTGTGCGGAGCTTCCGATATCGGGCGGATAATGACCGCAGCTATTGATAAAACCTATCCTCATGACCGTTCATCCGAGTAAAAAAAAGGCAACCTCTCTTGAGGCTGCCTTTTTAAAAACCCAAAAACAGGGAATCGGTGTTGTGCACGCTGCCTGACAGGATGGCCCGTTAACTGTTTTTTTCCGCTATATCGCCTGCTACCGGAAGCTTAAACGTTACGCCCTGGTACGCCTTGACCATCAGGAGCACCCACAAGATAATAGAGGCGACCCACAGCAGGAACGCGATCGCCCACCCGATGAACGGAACGATACCGATCAGCATCATAGCCACAAACAGGAAACCGAAGGCCACGATCGACTGCATGGCGTGAAAACGCACGAATTTGTTTTCTTTCTCCAGGACGTAAAAGATGATCCCGGTGACAAAGCCGGCCAGGTAGCTCAACGCCGCCGCGAGGTTTGCCTGGATACCGATACTGGTCTTGCCTAAGTCCTTTTGTTCCATGATCCCTTCCTCCTTTCAACCATTGATGTGCCTATTATAGCACACTTTCAGATAATCTGCGATTCTAATTCCTTGATCAAGCGCTCGACCTCTTCGATCTTCTGCTCGATCTCTTTAAGCCTGCGGCCGTAGCGCTTGACCGTTTCTTCATCACGGTAAAAACGGGGGTTGGAGAGCGCGCGCGCCTTGGCATACTGTTCGGTCTCAAGCCTTGCGCGTTCCTGGCGCAGGCCTTTGATCTGCAGGCCAAGGTCGTTATTGCGGTTTTTGCGTTTTTTCTCCTCCTCCTTAAGCTTGCGTTCCTGCTCCTGGTCTTTGCGCTTCTGCTCATCATGACGGGCACGCTCAATCTTGCGGGCTGAAGGCTCCGCGCGGGAAAGCTCCGGCACCTCCCGGTTTTTCGCATCCAGATAATAATCGAATGTCCCGGGGAATTTACGCACCCGCCCTTCCTTGACCTCAAAGACCACGTTGGCGATCGAACGCACAAAATGTATGTCGTGGCTGATAAAGACCAGGGTCCCGTTGTAAGCCGAAAGCGCCCTGATCAGGGCATCCACGGCATCGACGTCAAGATGCGTCGTCGGCTCATCCAGCAAAAGAAAATTCGGCGGGTCGATCAGGAGCTTGGCGAGGATCAGCCTGCTCTTCTCCCCTCCGGAAAGGACCTTGACCTTTTTGAACACGTCGTCGCCGATAAAAAGGAACGCCCCCAGTATCGTGCGGACGGCCTCTTCCGCCATATAGCCGGGCGCTGCGGTGTAGGCTTCCTGAAGCACGGTATTGTCGGGATTAAGTACATCCATGCGCGTCTGGGAGAAATAGCCCGCCTCGACCCGGTGCCCGGGGATGCGCCTGCCGCTGTCAGGCTCGACTATCCCGGCGAGTATCTTAAGCAGCGTGGACTTGCCGGCGCCGTTTTCTCCGGCAAGAACCGCCTTTTCGTTCTTGACTATCTCGAAATCGAAATCACGGTACACTTGTATCTCGCCGTAGGATTTAGAGATGCCTTCCAGGTTCATCACGCGGTAGCCGCTTTCCGCCGCCGCAGGAAAACGGAAATTGCCGATGCTCTCCCGCACGTCGGCAGGCAAAACGATCTCCTGCTCCAGCATTTTTTCAAGGGCCGTGCGCTTGGCGCGCACCTGGGAGGCTTTATTCGGCTGGGCGTGGAACCGCGAGATAAAACGCTCAAGCTGTTCCTTTTTTTTCTCCTGTTCCTTGAACTGCTTTGTCAGGTGCGTGCGCTTCTCGGCTTTTATCTGTTCATAGTGCTCATAATTTCCGCGCACCTTAAAGATGGAGCCGTTTTCCAGGATCAGGGTATAGTTGGTGACCTCGTTGAGGAACGCACGGTCGTGCGAGATCATCACGAACGTCCCCCGGAACGATGCAAGGTAATCCTTAAGCCAGAGCGCGGCATTCAGATCAAGGTAATTGGTCGGTTCGTCCAGAAGCAGGATATCGTAATGGCAGGTCAGCAGTTTTGCCAGGAGTGTGCGCATCT
>JAQTNB010000077.1 GCA_028714055.1 Candidatus Omnitrophota bacterium | reverse complement strand
CTGGTCATTGACTGTCACATCCAAGATCACATATGCCGCCATATCCGTTCTCCTCGCAGAAGGCCTCAGGCCTTCCTGAACAAAAGCGCGTACCAGTTTTTCCGCTTTAATACCCGCACCGTCCGCAGGCGCCTGTCGGTAAAATGCTTTTTAAAAAAAGGGAAATTTTCATAATAAATGCCCGATACCGCCAGCCACCCGCGCGGGCGCATACGGCATATGAGCTTTTCTTGCAGCTTTATCAGGTCTTCCGTCAGCAGGTTGGCCGCTACAAAATCGAATTTTCCGCGGCCGGGAAACTGCGCCAGGCCCGTTGCCCCGGCATGCTCAACCGGGCAACGGTTGAGGAGGAAATTTTTCCGCGCCGTTTTTATCGCGTGCGCGTCTATATCGATCGCAGTTACGGCCTTTGCGCCGCAGCATGCGGCAACCAGCGAAAGCACGCCCGACCCCGTGCCCACGTCAAAAAAAGAGGAGAATTTGTTTTTTTGCGACGCAATAAGCTGCGCCATCATGTGCGTGGTAGCGTGCTGGCCGGTCCCGAACGCAAGGGTCGTATCAAGATAAATGGTGCCGGGGGCGGGCCTTCCCTGCGGCGGATGGGCTTCGGAAGGGATAATGCGTATGCCGGGGAGGATAGTAAAAGGCCTGAAATATTTCTTCCAGCGGGTCTTCCAATCGGAACCTTTGAGCGGCACAAGCGATACAAACGTATGCCTGATCCGCAGCGAGCGGATCTGCCTTCCAAGCTTTTCGGCCCGCGCGCGGGAACGAAGAAAAAGCGACAGGTACACCCTTCCTTTGTGCGCGCTTTCCACAAGGTCTTCTTCCCGGGCTCCCGCGTTGACCAGCGCCCGGCGTAAGAGCTCTATGCCGGCCGGCTCCGTATTCACGAATGACACCCTGATCTCCGTCATTTTCTCCTCACACCCCCCGCAATCGTCATTTTTTCCTGAAATATACCCCTTCCCTGTCGATGGCAGTCAGCTCTACTCTCAGGCCTCTTTCCCGCATGAACTCATCCACCGCGTTTTTGCAGCCGGGCAGAAGGTTATAATCGTCGATGATGACGTATCCGGCGCTTACCACGCTATCATACAAATAACTCAGGCACACCTTTGTCGATTCATACCAATCGGCATCTATCCTCAGGAGCGCGATACCCCCTATGCGCCGGGAAAGGCCTGGCAGGACTTCCTGGAACCACCCCTTGACGACTACGGCCTTATCTCTATCAAAGCCGAACCTTCCGAACAAAAGTTTTTCTACCTGCTCCAGGGACGCGACATTGATCCCGACCGGGTGCAGGCGCCCCTCGGTGCGCCCGTTGACCATCTTTCCGATCATCGGGCCGTCCTGCCCTGTCGGCTCCGGCATCCCGGCAAAAGAATCTATGAGCCATGCCTTTCGGGGAGGCTTCGCGCGAGCCGCCTGGAAGGCCAAAATCGCGGCCGCTCCTCCCTTCCATACTCCGCATTCCACAAAATCACCCTTCACGCCTTCTTTTTCCAGCCGCTCCGCTAATTCGTATATATTTGCAAGACGCCTGTACCCCAGTTGGGTATAGGGCTTGACGGAAAAAAACAGGCGAAGCTTGCGCGGGTTGGAACCGGAATACCAAAGGCACTGCAGGCAAAATATGCACCAGTCTATCAGGCGGGCTGCGGATTTTTTTTCCGGCACGGGGTTACGCATGGCTGTTTGTGTCAAGGCCTCCCTGAGAAAAGCTCATCCGGCGTATAATGCATGGCGCACCACCCGCATTGCCCGTAGACCGGAGGAAAGCCCTCGCAGAGCGGGTCTTTTTTGTTTACATCTTTGTATTTCAGGAAGGCGTGGGTCTTACAGCCTCCGCCGCATATGAATCTGCTGCGGCATGAGGAACATTCCCGCGGCAGGACCCATTTTTTTCTTTCCTTCTGATATCGCTTCCATATCGCGCCTATCGGGTCCTGCCTTACGTTGCCGATGCTCAGGGCCTTGGGCGCGTAGGCGCACGGCAAGGCAAACCCGTCGGGGGTAATGGATATCTCGCCCATATAACAATAGCAGAACCTGCCGGTCAAATGGCATTTCCCGTGGATGACATCCCGCGCCTTTTCATAGGCCCTGGCAACCTGCTTCATCGCGTTCGTATAGCGCCGCGCGTCAACCTCCAGGCCCCTGTTCACCTCGGGGCCCTGCACCGGGACATACCTTTCAAAAACAGGATAGGCCCCCAGCTTAACCGAAGAATCTACGATCTCCCGCGCGAAATCCACGTTGTGCGCGGTCAGCGTGGTAAAGGTAACCGTGCGTATCCCGCTCTCCGCGCACGCCTTTATCGCCTGGCAGACCTTCTGGAAAAGCTCTCCCTTACCGGTATGTTTATGGTAAGTCTGGGCGTCATAGTCGTATTTTACCGCCACATAAGTCCTCACCGGCAGGGCCTTGATCTCCCTGAACCAGCGCTCGTCAAGCAGCGAACCGTTGGTAAAGATCCCGATGTTAAACTTGCGCTTTGCCGTATAGCTGAGCAGGTAAGAAAGGTCCTTGTGCAGGAGGGGTTCCCCGCCGACAAAATTAATGTTTAAGACGCCGAGGCGTTTGGCGTCGTCGATGATCTTTATCCAGTCGGCCGTGGCAAGCGCGTCGCACTTTCTGTCCGTATAGCTATACGCGCAGTCGTAGTTACACTCGGTATTGATATGCAGGCCGATGATCTTCAGGTAGGTAAACATCCCGGCATATGCCGCGTGGGCAAGCCCCGCGAAAGGAGGAAAGGCGCAGAGGGAATTGACCAGTTTCCAGGGAAGCTTGTCTTTAAGCGAATCGGTTATCGCCGGTACCAGGCGCATCGGGCCCTCCTATAAATTCTTATAAAGCATTGCCGGTATGTCCTTGAGGGGCGTATTCCCATACCGCGGCTTTTTTACCAGCCTCCCCAGTGTAAAGAAAGGGTGTCTTGCGTAATACTTGAGGCTGACGCGCCTCTTGGCGGCGATATAGCCCTCCCGCAGGGAATCCAGGTCCTGCCTGCTGAAATCCGGGGTTGTGATCAAAGGGTCTCCCCAGACCTGGCAGGCGCATGCTAAATCCTCCTCGGTGAGCTCATCCGGTATGAACCCTTTCTCCCGGCAGAGCTCAAAGAGCCGCGTCCCGTAAAACGGGGCGACAAACTGAAGCCATGGCTGGACATCGTAGCGTTCATACAGGGAAAGCGCCAGCTCCATCGTTTGCCGCATGTCTTTAAGCGTCTCTCCCGGAAACCCGATCACATACGCGGCAGTCAGGTTCAGGCGCAGCTGTTTGCACCACTGCGCGACGCGCAGGGCATGCTCGATACTCAAATTTTTATTGATCACCTCGCGCAATATCTCCTGGTTTCCCGACTCGATAGCGATGGTCAGCCTTCTGCACCCTGTTTTTTTCATCTTCTTCAGGAGATCAAGGTCCAGCCTCGTCACATCCACGCCGTTGGGCGTATCCCAGCGGATCTTGAGCCCCGCGCCGGTAATGCGGTCCAGGACCGCATGAAACCTTTCTTTATCGTATATCAGGTTATCGTCCTCAAAATGAAAGTTGCGCACCCGGTAATTATCCACGCAGTATTGAAGGTGGTTGAATACGTATTCCGGGGAATGGGCGCGGTATCGGCGCCCCATATGCAGATGGATCGTGCAGAAAATACAGTTGTTCGGGCAGCCTCTGCTGGTGACCATGGAAAGGGAACGCTCGTTGATCAGGCTGCGGTTCCTGTAAAAATAAGGGCTTCTGAAATAATCTTCCGGCGCTATCAGGTCATAGGCGGGAAGAGGGAGTTCATCGAGATTGGCGATCGGTTCCTGAGGGTTGCAATACAGCCGGCCGTCTTTCTTGAACGCCAGCCCTTTGATATGCTCGAACGAAGAACCGCTTTTGAGGCTCTGAAGCAGGTCGCTAAACGCGTATTCCCCTTCACCGAGGACGCAAAAATCGCCCGGCGCCTGGCCCAGGAAATAAGCGTAGCGCACCGAGGCATCGGGCCCACCGAAGACCACCGGGGCTGCGGGGTTTACTTTTTTGCAGATCTCAGCCACCTCTAACGCCAGGCTTGCCTGCGTGCAGAAAGGCGTGGTGATCCCGACGACATCGGGCTTATATTCCCGGATGCGCTCTTCGATGCGGGAAAAGGGCATCCCATACAGCGTTGCGGCGCCGGACTTCTGCTCTGCGAAGCCCTCGATGAGGCAATCGAGGACTTTTACCTCGCATACCCGGCGGGCAAGCGAAGCAATGCTCAACAGCCCGATAGGGATGTAGGAATTAAACTCCAGGGAACGTTGGTAATATCTTTGAGGCGGATTAATCAGTAAGGCTTTCACGATATACCCCGATGAGTTTCTCTATGTTCCGCGCGGGCTCATAATGCCGCTCCACCATCGCCCTTCCCCGGCGGCTGAGGGCCTGCTGCATGCTTTCATCGGCCAATAAGCCGCTGAGGGCGTCGCTAAGCAGGCGCGGATCATCCGCCGGGACCAATATGGCCTCTTCTTTATCCCTGAATAATTCAGGGACCGCTCCCGCGCGCGAGGCGACCGCGGGCACTCCGCAGGCAAGCGCCTCGATCAACGCCAGGGCCAGACTTTCCGAACGTGAAGGCAGGACAAAAACATTCGCCTTGCGAAAAAATTGCGCAAGCTGCGGCCGGGGCAGATGCCCGTGAAACCTTACGGTTTGCGCTATCCCTAAGCGCTCTGCCAGCCTTTCATACCTTGCCCGCTCGATACCGTCGCCGATAATATCAAGCCGCAAGCCCCGGATATCCCCGCGCCCCGCCATCAAGGCCATTGCCCGGAGCAGAACGTCCACCCCCTTCTGCTCCACGAGCCTTCCGCAGAACAATATCCTGTTTTTTTCAGCCTCATCCCGCCGGCAATCAAACAAACCGAGTGGGACCACCGCCGGTATGACGCTGACGCGCACAGAAGGTATTTTATATTCCGAGATGACGCGTTGGCGCTGCCATCCGCTGAATACCGCGACACGGCCTGCCTTCCTGCACGCCTCCATTTCACAACGAGTCTCAATACGGTGAATAAGGCGCACAGGGATCGTATTGGGTGCATACTTAAAAATGCCGCCCGGCCGCAAGGGCCAGGTATCGGCATAGTGCGAGGTCATGATGAATTTCATCCTGCCGGCAAGAGTGAGTTTCGGCAAAAAGAACGCCTCGGGCCCATGGCCGTGGATGATATCAAAGGAATATTTTTTCTGCAGCCCTGCGACGGCCCTGGCAACCGGAGGGATATAGCGCAAGGCGTTTGCATGGCGCGCCCAGCATATCTCATAATTGACCGATGGTATCGCCTCCGCCGCAAAAGGCACAGGCGCCTCATGCGTATAGACAACCGCGACATCGTTTCCCGCGCTCACCAGGTAATGGGCGAGATCATGGACCAACAGCGCCATCCCCCCTCCCCGGGAATCCCAGGGAGAAAAACGGGTAGTCAGGCAGATCTTCATTTTATGGTATCAGCGGCTCATCAGATACCGCAGCCTCTTGACCGTTAAAAACGGCATAACGTTGAAAAGCAGGCTGAATTTCTCAAAGATCCAGACGATCGGATATACCCCCCAGGCGGGGATAGCCAGCGGGACAAGAGAAGCGCCGCGCGGGCCGCGCGAGATCTTCTCTAACAACTCCAGCATTTCAAGCGGAGCGCTTTCAAAGGTAGCAACGCATTGCCGAAGCGGACAGGAGATGCAATTGATGCTCGCGGACACCAGTGTGCCTCTATGCAAGTTGCGCAGCCTGAACTTCCGCTTTCCGATCACGGGGATGACCCCGAGCCTGATAAGGCAGGCGATCTTTTTGAATTCGCCGTACTCTTGCGTATCCCAGACCATGGGAAACCTGATGACCGCAAACGGTAAACCTGAGGCCCGCACCGCCTTCTCGGCTGCGGCCTTGGTCTTGCCGTACGGCGTCAGAGGATATTCGATTGCCGCAAGAGAGCTGAAATATACGAACCTGCCGGTACCTGAACTTTGGCACTCCCTGATAAGGTTTTCTGTCCCGGCAACGTTGACCCGGCAGTAGGCAGGGTAATACGGATCGGGGGCGTTCAGGTCGCCGATGGAAGCCAGGTGGAAAACGGTATCGATATCCCGGGCGATCCCGCGCAGGCTTTCCGCGTCGGTAAGGTCGCCGTACCAGAATTCCGCAAAGGTATCTCCTAAGGCCTGCTGCGCCTTCCCTGAGCCTTGCCGCCTGATAAGGCAGCGCACCTCAAAGCCCTTTTCCCTGAGCGCCCTGACCAATGACCTGCCGATGAACCCGGCCGCGCCGGTAACCAGTACCCGCTTCACCTCCACCTCGTGAAAGCCTTAAAAGGCGACAGGATACAATTGGTATAAAAATTATTTGCCGTAAAA
>JAQTNB010000076.1 GCA_028714055.1 Candidatus Omnitrophota bacterium | reverse complement strand
TAGAATCTCCGATGGCCCCGACGACATTCTTTCCCAGCGCGCGCCGGAATCATTCAAAAAAAGTAATGCCGCTGCCCATGCATAAACAGGTATGCAGAGCCGAAAGCGGCGGGGCGGCGCCGAGCGTATAACAACCGATATCCCCGGTCACCAGGAGCTTGAGTTTCTTAAGCACCGTGAATACCAGCCGGTGAGGGCACCCCGGGCACATCACCGGTTTGCGGGAGGTGACCGCTTCGGGAGGCCGAGGCCTGCCTTTGACGATACGGGCTATGTGTTCGGGTCTGAGCTCTCCGACCCTGAAAGACGCATGTCGTGCCTTGAACCTGACTCCCAGCATGCGCAGATGCTCTTCCCAAAAAGGCTCCAGCTCCTCGACGACAACCACTTCCTTTACCCGCGCGCAAAACTCCCGCACTTTTTTCTCGGGGAAGGGAAAACCAAAACCCAATTTGAAAAACGACGCATCGGGATAGGCTTCCCGCGCATACAGATACGCCACACCGCTGGCAAGGAACCCAAGTTTGGTATTACGTATCTCTGCCTTGTTCAGCGGGGAGCGCTCGCAAAACCTTTGCATCCGCGCAAGCTTCTGCTCAAGGAGCTCATGGCGCCTGAGGGCATTCCGGGGGACCATGACGTATTTTTCCGGGTCGGCCTTAAAATCCCTGCGCGCGGCAGCGCGGCGCGTGCCCAGTTTCATATCCTGCTTGCTGTGCGCGATCCTGGTGGTCAGGCGCACCATCACCGGCGTATCAAAACGCTCGCTGATCGTAAAGGCGTGCTTCATAAAATCCTTTGCCTCGGCAGGGCTCGACGGTTCAAGCAGCGGGATCTTGGCGATCCTGGCAAGAAGCCGGTTGTCCTGCTCGTTCTGGGAAGAGTGCAACCCCGGGTCATCGCAGGAGACCGCCACAAACCCCGCGCCCACCCCCGTGTAGGCAGCGGTCATCAGGGGGTCCATGGCGACATTGAATCCGACGTGCTTGGCGGAAAAAACCGAGCGTTTTCCCGCGATCGAAGAGGCGAGCGCCGTCTCAAAAGCGACTTTTTCGTTCACGGACCATTGGGCGTCGACTTCCGGAAACCGGGCAAGGCACTCCAGGATCTCCGTCGCGGGGGTGCCGGGATACGAGGCGGCAAATTCCGCTCCCTGCTCCCAGGCGCCCCGGGCAAGCGCTTCATCCCCTGAAAGAAATGCCAATCTTTGGTCCTTCATTGTATGCGTTCCCCGGATGTCTTACTCGGCAAAGAGGACCCGGGAGATCTCTCCTTCGTGCTCAAGGCGCATGTTCTCCAGGTAAAAATCCACGTCTGCGGCCGCTTCGTCCTCGCCGGCTTGCGTGACCAGCACTTTCCTGAACCTTTCGCTGCCGATCTCGGATTTGAGCTTCTGCAGCACCTGCTCCATGATCTCCTGCCTTACCCCGAGCGTCTTTCTCCTCGCGTCAAGGCGCGCGGCAACGATTATCTTCTGCCTCGCCTTCTCCGCTTCGCCCTGCTTCTGCCTGAGGATGTCGCGGGAGAGGGATGCCGCCTCAAGGCGCGCCTCCTGGATAATACGTTCTGCTTCCTGCCGCGCTTGCGCAAGCAGCGCCTCTTTTTGCGCGCTTGCCTCTGCTGCAATATGACTGATAATAGCGTCGAGTGACATAAATATTATAGTTTTATCCCGTTCAACAAAAGAATGGTGATGACCAGCCCCAGGATCGCGTATGTTTCAACCAACCCGCCGTAAATAAGCGCGCGCATGGCTGCCTGCGGCTGCTTTGCCGCAACGCCGATACCTGCCGCGCATACCTTCCCCTGATGCATGCCTGAAATAAGGCCGGAGATGGCTACCGGCATACAGGCAGCGGCGATCATCAATCCTTGCGCGTTCGTCAGGGAAACCGCGCTTCCCGCCAGGAGATTCAATTTGATGATGGTCGCCCAGAATCCCGCCACAAACCCGTAGATACCCTGAGTCCCCGGGAGGGCAACCAGCAGTATCATCGTGCCGAACTTATCGGGATCCTCCGATAAAACACCGTTAGCAGCCTGGCCTGCCAGCCCGACCCCGATCGCAGAGCCGCTCCCGCAGGCAAACACCGCAATCGCAGCGCCTAAAAGCGCAAAAAACAATCCCAGTTCCATGTAACACCTCCGTTTTTAGCTGTTGTTGTCGCTTAAAAACACGTATTTATTCTCGAGCTTAAAAGGCTTAAACTGCCTCCCCCCTGACTCGAAGAACTTGGTAAAAAACTCAAGATACTGGAGCCTGCTGGTATGGACATACGCCCCCAGTATGCTGATCGCCAGATTGATCAGATGCCCGGCGCAAAGCGCAAGGCTCGCCGCCGCCAACCCGAGGATCCCGCCAACCCCCTGCACAGGGCTGCTGGGTAAAAGCATGGTGTTCAGCGCCATCCCCAGCAAGCCTCCGGTGAGGCCTAAGGCAAAGATACGGCTGAAAGACAGCGTGTCGGCAAGGAAATTGCCCGTGATGATCGAATAGATACCGAATACCGACCAGAAGATCTTCAGGCTGATCTCGCGGTTTGCCGTCCACTGATAAAAGATCACGCCGCAGGAAGCGGTTATCAGTAAAGCCAGGACGAATTTTAAAAGCCCCGCGGGTAATACCCCGCTTGCCACCAGCACCAAAAGCAATAACCCCGCCTGGACCAGGAGCGTCGGAAGGTCGAGCACGAATGCGCTGAACTTATCCGTGCGCAGGTCCCGGAAAAACTTAATGCACACGCCCGTTAAGATCTGCGTAAAACCCAGTGCCAGGGTCAATCCCAGAAAGAACAGGGAATCCTTGACCGGATCAAAGATGACCAGCCGTTTCTGTAAGACCTTGAGCGCGCCGAGGCTCTCGGGAAGCCGGGAGATCAAGTCGCCAAAAAAACTTCCGGTAATGATACCGGCAAAAATAGTCGCAAAACTGGCGAACAAAAAGAGCCTCAGGAAGTTTTTCCCATGCGGGGAGATCTGCTTTTGCCTTAAAAAAAACAAGATGACTAAAGCGAGCACCAGGCCGTAGCCGGCGTCGAGCAGGCAAAACCCGAAAGAGATGGCAAAAAAAGGCGCAAGAAACCCCGTAGGGTCCTGACCTGCATAGGCCGGCTGGCCATAGAGGTTGGTAACCGCCTCAAAAGGCTGTATCAGAACGGGGTTTTCTAAAGCAGTCGGGATATCGTCCCCTGCCGCTGGTTTTGAGATAAAAAGCGCGGCAGCGGGGTAGCGCTCAGACAACGCGCGTTCCAGGACCGCGATATCTTTGCGCCTGATCCATCCGCGCAGCAGGAAGGTATACCGCTGCGCAGCCACGCCCCGGATAACTTCATCGCGTTTGTTTACATTGGCGAGGTAATCATAGACTACCATCAGCTTGAACTGTTCGGGGGCGTGCCGCGCGATCTCTGCGCTGACGCGGGCAACCTGGCCATCCAAAAGGGATATCTGGCGGTCGATCTCGGCTGCCCGCTCCCGTGCTGTGCCTTTATGCCTGGGTAACGTCACAAAATTAAAATGCAGGGTTTTTAAGAGCGCTTCCAGGCGTTCGAAATCATCCTTAAGATACAGGATAAACAGGCTGGCATTCGCGTTGTCGGCGCATACAGGCTGGCACCACGCGCAGAGCTTCTCTGCATCGCATTGCCGCAGGAATTCCTGGAGCTTCTCTCCCTTGAGCACGCCCAGGATCACCCCACAGGAACGGCTCTCCTTGAGCCGGTCTAAGGGGATGGTCAACAGCTGCCAGGGCTTTAAGAGCTGCCTTTCCTGCGCCAGGCGTTCTTTATCCTGGAGCAGGTGTTTGAGTTTTGTACGCAGATCTTCAAGCTGCGTGATAAAACCGGCGTAATCAAAGCGCCCGATGAATTCGTTAAGCTCGCTTTCATACACCAGCGGCCGCAACTTTATGATGCCTTCCAGGAGCCCTGGTTTTGGCTGGAAACTTCGCAGGAAAGAGATCGCTTCTTCGACCTCGGCAATATGCGCGGCGTGCGCAACCCCCGGGGTACCTTCTTTCTCCGGGATCAGCTCGATGACCCCCAGCCGCTGCAAAAGCGTCATGACCTCTTCCCTGTCTTTCTGCAGCCCGAGGACCTCGATCTTTCTGATACGCGCGATACCCATCTTATACCTGCATCTTCTTCTTCGCCAGGTCAACGGCCTTATGCAAATTCGCCTCGCCTTTTTTACGCAGCAGGCCGATCTGCGCAACCGCCTCGTCTTGCAAGGCGCGCGCCTGCTGCTTTGCCTGGGTTTCTACTGATTCCCTGAACTTGGCCGCGGTAAGTTCTGCCTGACGGAGCGCTTCTTCGATTATGCGTTGGCGCTCCTGGCGCGCGCGTTGGAGGAGGGCCTGGGCATCAAGCCGTGCCTGCGCCACCAGCGCCTCAGCCGCGCGCTCGGCTTCTCCTACCTTTTCCAATGCGCTCTTTGCATCTAGATCCATTTCTTTAACTCCTTTGCCGCGGCGATTGGGTCGGCCGCCTTAAGGATCGGCCTGCCAACCACCAGAAAATTGCTTCCCGCCTTCACCGCATCCGAAACCGTGGCAGTGCGGCGCTGGTCGTCCCCTGCGGAACCTGCCGGCCTGATACCCGGAGTGACGATCACAAAAGGCCGCCCGATCCTCTTCCTTAAAAACCCCGCTTCCCTCGCAGAGCATACCACTCCGTCAAGGCCTGCCGCCAGCGCAATCCGCGTAAGCGCAAGGACCCGCTGCGCGCCTGCCTGCTCGCTGGTCAAAACCGTCACCCCCACCAAAAGCGGCTTCTTTACTTTCAGGCGCCGGGCTTCTTCTTTTGCCGCCTGCGCAGATGCCTTAAGCATGGCACTTCCCCCGGCAACATGCATGGTGAGCATATCGGCCCCCATGCGCACGGCCTGGCGTGTTGCTGCCGCAGCGGTGTTGGGGATGTCGAAAAATTTCAAATCTAAAAATACCCTCCCGCCTTTTTTCTTTATGTAACGGACGACCTGCGGCCCGGCGGAAGAAAAAAGCTCAAGCCCTACTTTGAACATTTTTATTTCCGGCAACAGTTTGGCGGTAAACCGGCGGGCCTTAAGCGGCGAATCCACATCCAAAGCGAGGATTATTTGCGCGGCGTGTTTCATAGGGTCTTAAGCGAACCGATGAGGTCGCGGATATCCCGAATGTTATGTTCTTTAAGATGGCGCCGGATCCCCTCGATGATCTGCGCGGGAGCACGGGGCTCTATAAAATTTGCCGTTCCTATGCTGACGGCGGAGGCGCCGGCGATAAAGAATTCCAGCGCGTTTGCCGCATCAGTGATCCCGCCCATCCCGATGATGGGGAGTTTCACCCGGCGAGAGACCTCCCAAACCATGCGCACGGCAACAGGCCTGATAGCCGGCCCGCTTAAGCCTCCGGTCAGCGCCGTAAGCTTAGGCCTTCCCGTGCGGATATCAATACACATGCCGGAGAGCGTGTTGATCAGAGAGAGCGCGTCGCTGCCGGCACGTTCTGCCGCCTGGGCGATGTCGGCGATACGCGTCACGTTCGGCGACAATTTGGTGATCAGGGTCTTTCGCCAGATCTTACGCACCGCTTTCACCAGCGCATAGGTAGCCTTGGCGTCCTGCGAAATCAACGCCGCGCTTTGCGCCGCGATCCGGGAGGGGTGAGCGGACTTAATATTGGGACAGGAAATATTGAGCTCGAGGGCCGCGATCCCCGGCACGCCTGACAACCGGCGCGCCAGCTCCACAAATTCAAGAGGCCTTCCTTCCGATGCGACACTGACGATAACCGGAGGGCCGAATTTACGCAATACCGGAAGCTTCGTCCTGAGGAACGCCTCTACCCCGGGGTTTTCCAGCCCTATGGAATTAAGCATGCCGGCGGGGGTCTCGCAGGTCCGGGGAGGATCATTCCCCTGGCGGGACTGCAGCGTAATGGTCTTGGTAACGATCGCGCCCAGGATGCGGGGGGAGAAAAAATCGCCGAATTCTTCCGCATACCCAAAGGTGCCCGATGCTACCATCACGGGGTTGGCAAGCTCCAGCTTTCCCAGATTGAGCGAAAGGCGCGGAATCATCTTTATCCTTAATTGCTGACGATCATCCTGACGGCAATAACCAGCATAAAAACACCGAAGAGCCTCTTAAGCACAAGGTCGGGGACCCCCTGGATAAGGCTGGCGCCGATAAAACCTCCTACAAAAAACCCGAGGCACACAAACAGCGCCATATCTATCTTGACGTTCCCGCTGTAGTAATAACGCAGTGCCGCCAACAGGCCGATTGGCGGGACCAATACCGCCAACGTAGTCCCTTGCGCCTGGTGCTGAGTCAATCCGAAAAGAAAGACCATCGCAGGGATCAGCACGACGCCGCCGCCGATACCGAATATCCCGCTTGCAATCCCCCCTGCCAGGCCCAAAAG
>JAQTNB010000075.1 GCA_028714055.1 Candidatus Omnitrophota bacterium | reverse complement strand
CTCAGAGATACAGATACAAACTTCGAATTCCGCGTCATCGGCGACGGCGGGTTAAAAAACAAGATAACCGCTTTTATCGTGCGAAACAAAATGCAAGGCTATGTCCGCCTATTGGGCGCGCTTGATCACGAAGGGTATATCCGAGAAATGGACCGGGCCGATATCTGCCTGGCTCCGAGCGTTACCGCCTCCAACGGCGATAATGAAGGAGGGGCGCCGACCGTCATTCTGGAAGCCCAGGCCCTGGGAATGCCGGTAGTCTCAACGCTCCATGCCGATATCCCCAACATCTGCCAACGCGATATAAGCGCGCTCCTTTGCCCGGAAGGGGATGCCGGTAAGCTGAGCCTCAGCCTTAAGGCGATCCTCGCCGGCCAGGACGCCTGGAAGAAGATGGGCGAAGCCGGAAGGAAATTCGTCAGCCGCTACCATGATATCAATTTGACGATCGACAACCTTGAACAGGCCTACGCGCCGTTACTCACGGAAGGCGATCTAAAAAAATAGGCTAAATATAAATTGACAATAGTTAGCTTGCCTTGTATATATTATAATTAAGCTTTGTTTATCGGGAGCCAGCCTGATATATAACCTGTTTAAAAACAACGGGTTTTGTCCTATCGAGCAATGGCGAAGAAAGAACGGGATATACTGACGGCCAAAGAAGTAGCGGAATACCTGGCTTTGCACCCGTTTACGGTCCAGCGTTATGCCCGCCAAGGCCTGATCCCGGCTTTCAAGATAGGCAGCGACTGGCGGTTCCATAAAAAATACATCGAAAAATGGATAAAACAAAAACTGGCCTGCGCAACGCAAAAAAGCGAAAGCAAAAGACTGCTTTAATAATACCCGCCCCGCAGGCGCCTTTCGATTACAAGAAAGAGCTTGAGGCGGCCGCCCGGAACATGATCCTGGTCCATGACCCGGACATGCTTATCAAGATGACGGCGGACACTATCGTCGATAAGCTGCGGGTAAAGCATGTAAGCGTCTTATTGCAGGAAAAAGACGCCTATATACTTTCGGTCTCCCGGGGGAACGGCCAGATAAGGTTCCCCGTAGGCATGGCGCGCGTGGACAAGGAAAACCCGATCATCGTTTTCTTCAAGCGTTTTAACGACCGGATACTCTTTAAGCGCAGGGCCGTGGTATACCGGCAGGCAAAGGGGCTTTTAAAAAGCGGGGGAGTAAAAGACAGGCTCTGCGCCATACTGGAGCACGTGCTCTACCAGATGGAGGTCTTTGACGCATCGGCCTGCGTGCCGAGCTATGTGCGGGATAACCTGCTGGGAGTGCTGCTCCTGGGGCCGAAACTTAATAACGAAGAGTTCAGCGACGAAGAAGTGGAATTTTTTATCGCCCTTGCCTCCCATATGGCGATGGCTATACGCAATGCCCAGCTTTTCAAAGAGCTGGAGCTCGAATTAGACAGGAAAAAACAGCTTTTTATCCGCACGACTATCGCGCTTGCCGCGGCGATAGAAGCAAAAGACCATTATACGCACGGGCACACGACCCGGGTGACCAACATAAGCAAGGAGATAGCCATGCGCCTGGGAGAAGGCGCGCCCTGCGTCAACGAAAAATTCATCGAGGACCTTGAATTTGCCAGCCTTCTGCACGATATAGGCAAGATCGGGATACCCGAATATATCCTCAACAAGGAAGGCCCCCTCAACGACGACGAACGGATCATGATACGCAAGCATCCGGCCATCGGCGTGGGGATCATCAAATCCATCAAGGAACTGGAAGGCGCCCTGCAGGGAGTCCGCTACCACCATGAGCGTTACGACGGGCTCGGCTATCCCGAAGGCCTGAAAGGCCACGGTATCCCCCTGATCGCCTCGATCATCTCGGTTGCCGATTCGTTTGACGCCATGACAACCGACAGGCCTTACCGCCGGCGGCTTTCAAAAGCGGACGCCCTTGCCGAGATTCGGCAGCTCTCCGGGAAACAATTTGACCCGCGCGTGACCCACGCGTTTTTTAAGCTGTACCAGGAAAACAGGATATAACGGATTATGCCTCCCGCACGCATCCTGCTCATGTACATATCGGAAGTCTCCGGCCACCACAGCGCTACCCTGGCGATCGAGAAAGCCCTGCGCATCCTTTCTCCGGGCGCGGAGATCCTGAACATCAACGCCTTCAACTATACCAATCCCATCTCGGAAAAGATCGTCAACCGCCTGTACATGAGCATCATCAAGATGACCCCGCGCATATGGGACTACCTCTACGATAACGATAAGATCGTCAAAAAGATCAACTCGCTCAAAGAGACCGTGCATAAGCTGAACTCCCCGAAGCTCAAGAACCTTTTCGACGATTTTAAGCCCGACGTGGTCGCGTGCAGCCAGGCATTCCCCTGCGGCATGGCGGCGGATTTCAAGAAGACATACCGTTCCTCCATTCCGCTGGTGGCGGTGCTCACGGACCATGTGCCTCATTCCTATTGGATCTACGATACCATAGACTATTATGTGGCGCCATCCGAGGATGTCGCCCTGCGCCTGACCAAAAAAGGGGTCCCGGCGGAAAAAATAAAACCCCTCGGCATACCCTTTGACCCTAAGTTCAACAAGCCTGTGGTCCGCGCGGAGGTCTCAAAACGCCTGGGTTTTGACCCCGGGAAGCTGACGGTCCTGATCATGGGAGGGGGGCACGGGCTGGGGCCGATCAAAAGCATCGTTAAATCCCTGGAAACGGTCAATGCCGACTTCCAGGAGATCATCGTCACCGGTGTCAACAGAAAGCTCTATAAATCCCTGAAAAAGAACCTCCCCGGATACAAGAAGAAGATCGCGCTTTTTGAATATGCCAGCAATATCAACGAGCTGATGACCGCCTGCGATATCATCGTCACCAAGCCCGGAGGCATCACCACCGCCGAAGCAATGGCAAACCGCCTTCCGATGATCATCGTGCGGCCTATCCCCGGCCAGGAAGCGAACAATACGGCCTACCTTACGGCCAAGGGGGCGGCGATCAAGATCGATAACGCCAAAGACATCAACATCGTCGTTGAAAACCTGATCTCGGACCCCGCGCGCTTAAACGACCTGCGCGAAGGGGCGGGCCGTATAGCAAAGCCCCAGGCAAGCCTGGATATCGCCCGGCTCCTGCTGAACCTGACTGGCAGGCATGCTTAACTACGTTATTTACCGCTTCGGCCAATTCATCGCGCTGCATCTGCCGCTTAAAGCCGCGTACGCAATAGCCGTCCTGCTGGCCGACCTGCACTTAGCCTTGGGTTTTCTTGACCGCAGGAGAGTGGGAGAGAACCTGCGGATCATCTTCCCCGGTTTTGAGCCGCGCAAGATCAGGCAGGTCCGCAGGAGGATGTTCCGGAATTTCGCCAAATACCTGGTCGATTTTTTCCGCTTCTCGCAGATCGACGCGGAATACATCAAAAGCCATATCCGCATCGAAAACCTGCACTATCTTAACGAATCCCTCGCGGAAAAAAAAGGCGTCATCACCGTTACCGCGCACCTTGGGAACTGGGAACTGGGCGGGGTCGTGGTCGCCATGATGGGGTATCCGTTGTGGGGAGTGGCCCTTCCGCATAAAGATAAGATCGTAGACGACTTTTTCAACTTTCAACGGCAGCGTAAGGGCCTGAAGGTCATACCGCTGGGCAGGGCGGTCCGGCAGTGCCTTGCCATCCTTGCCCAGAATGAGATCCTCGCCCTGGTAGGGGACCGGGACTTCACGGAAAGGGGGGTGCGCGTCAACCTTTTCGGCAAACCCACCATTTTTCCTTCCGGCCCGGCGGCATTGTCATTAAAAACCGGCGCCCCGATCGTGCCGGGATTTCTTTTCAGGAACAAAGACGACGGCTTCACGCTGAAGTTCGAGGAGCCGATCCATCCGGGCAGCGCCCCGGAAGGCGCGCAGTACCTTGCGATAGTGGAAAAATACCGGCCGATCTTCGAACGCTATATCAGGGAATTCCCCGATCAATGGTATATGTTCAGGAACTTTTGGGCGCAATGAAAACCTGCATTATCATCCCGACCTATAACGAAGCAAAAACGATCTCGCAGATCGTGCGGCCTTTATGCCGCCAGGGGCTTGATGTCGTAGTCATTGACGACGGCTCAAAGGATACGACCGCAAGCCTTGCAAGCGCGGAGGGCGCGACAGTGCTCAGGAACGCGGAGAACCAGGGCAAGGGCGCTTCGCTGATCAGGGGTTTTCAGCACGCGCTCTCCAACGGTTTTGAAGCGGTGATTACGATGGACGGGGACGGACAGCACCTGCCGGAGGATGCCGCCTACTTCATCCGCCTGGCAGAACATTCACAGAGCAGCGTCTTGATCGGCAACCGCATGTCCCAAGCCGCGAAGATGCCCTTTTTGAGGATACTGACCAACCTTTTCATGTCCTGGCTCCTTTCGCTGTTCGCGGGCCAGCGCATCCCTGACACCCAGTGCGGGCTCAGGCTCATCAAAAAAGACGTGCTTGAGCGCGTGAAGCTCACGACCACGAAATACGAAACCGATTCGGAGCTGATCATCCAGGCGTCGCGCCTAGGTTTTAAGATAGAATCCGTCCCGATCAAGGCTATATACGCGGGAGAAAAAAGCCAGATCAACCCGCTCATTGACACACTGCGTTTTATCAGGTTTATGGCGCGCCAGGTATGGACTACCAGAAATTAAGGGAGCGCATGGTCGAGGAGCAGATCCGCTCCCGGGGCATTACCGACGCAAGAGTCATCGATGCCCTGCGAAAGGTCAAGCGCCACGCCTTTATCCCCGAAGCGCTGATCAACAGCGCCTACGAGGACCACCCGGTCCCGATAGGAGAAGGGCAAACCATATCCCAGCCATACATCGTGGCGCTGATGAGCGAGAGCCTCCGGCTTACGGGAAACGAGAAGGTGCTGGAGGTAGGGACCGGCTCAGGATACCAGGCGGCGGTCCTGGCTGAACTGGCAAAAGAAGTTTACAGCATTGAGCGCATAGCGAGCCTTCAAACGCGCGCGGAATCGCTCCTGGCGGAACTCGGTTACCGCACAGTGCACCTGAAGTCCGGTGACGGAACGCTTGGGTGGCCCCAAGAAGCGCCTTTTGAGCGGATCATCATTACCGCTGCCGCCGCAAAAGTGCCTCCGGCACTCATAGAACAGCTTGCCGAAGGAGGCCTGCTCATCGCGCCCATAGGTGAGGACCGCCTGAGCCAAATCCTTACCCTGATCGAAAAAAAAGGCGCAACGCTCATCTCAACACCGGTATGCGGATGCGTATTCGTGCCGCTGATAGGAAAACACGGGCTAAAAGACCAATGATACAGGTATATACGGGAAACGGGAAAGGCAAGACTACGGCCGCGCTGGGGCTTGCCTTACGCGCTGCCGGCAGGGGGCTGCGGGTCCATATCATCCAGTTCCTCAAAAAAGGCTGTTATGGAGAAACCATCGCCCTGAAGAAATTCAAGAACGTAACGCTCCGGCAATTCGGGAGCGGCTCTTTTGTCTCAGGCAAGGCTTCTTCTTTGGATAAGAAGCGCGCCACAGACGGCCTGCGGGACGCCCGCCGCGCCTTGTTGTCGGGAGAATACCAGGTGATCATCCTTGATGAGGTGAATGCCGCTCTGTCCTGCGGCGCCTTATGCGCGCAAGAACTATGCGCGCTCCTGGAAGAAGCGCCCTCCGGCATTGAATTGATCCTCACGGGAAGAAACGCGCCCTCCGCGCTGCTGCGAAAGGCAGACCTGATCACGGTAATGCAGGCAAGCAAGCATTATTACCGTAAAGGCGTAAAGGGGCGTAAGGGGATCGAATTCTAAAAGGCTTTAATCCTTCGCAGAAATCCCCTGGCTTTAGCCAGAGGGATGAATGGAATTGTGCATTTTCTGCTCAGGAGGAAGCCGCGGGCTTTAGCCCGCGGAGCTTCACTTGCTGGAGAGGAACTTAAGGCAGAGGAAGCCCAGGACGAGCAGGCCGACAAAGACAAAAGAAAACACATCAAAATACTTTTCAATAGAATCAGCGATCTTTTTACCGAACAACCTCAAAGATAGCGCCACCAGGAAAAACCTGCCGCCGCGCCCCAGGATGGAAGCGGTAACCAGCGTTCCCAACGGTATCTTAAAAAGCCCTCCGGTTATGGTGATCGCCTTATAGGGAATGGGAGTAAATGCCGCGGTGAATACGGTTATAAAGGCATTCTGCTGGTACTTGTTGCCGATGACCTCGACCGCCCGTTCCAGATGATAGGTACTCACGATCATCTTGCCCACGGTCTCATAAAACATCCAGCCTATCGTATAGCCAAGCAACGACCCCAACACCGACCCTGCGGTACAGATCAAGGCCCTGCGCGCCCAGCGCGAAGGATGGGCAATGACCATCGGGATAAGCAGGACATCGGGAGGAACAGGGAAGAAAGAAC
>JAQTNB010000074.1 GCA_028714055.1 Candidatus Omnitrophota bacterium | reverse complement strand
ATAGAGCGCCCCTTTCTTATTCTCCCGCACTCCGCAAAAACCCCTCCTTCCGTCAGCAATGACGCATCTACGCGGGCAGAGCAGGCACTGGACAGCGTTACCTTCGAGCTTCCGGTAAAAAAGCGCTTCTTTTAAAATTTCATCTTTGGTATTCGATGCGGAAAGCAACGGTAGGCAAGCTTTGTGCGGAAGGAAAAAACCTGAACATGCCAGGATGAGCACGATCGCAAGGGAAAGGGATAGTTTCAGGAAAGGCGTCATAAGCCGCCGGCGTTTAGATATCAGCGGCTATCCCCGAGCTTAGGCAAAATTTTTTGCAAAAATTTTGCCTTGATTAAGCGAGGGGATGAACCGGCTACGGTTTACTTGTCGTGAAAGGTTTGGTGTACTTTCGCTCGGCTGGCGCCCTATGTTCGCGCAGCGCCGCTTACTCGCTCAAGTACAAGTGGCGCCGCACTCGCCAAGCACACAGTGTACTTTCGCTCGGGGCGGCCCTTGGCGGGCCGCTCTTACTCGCTCAAGTACAAGTGGCGCCGCACTCGCTGCTCGGCTTGTCGCCTCGCGACGCTCGTTGCGGCATCCACCACTTTTTTGCTTATCGCAAAAAAGTGGTGGAGCAGATGGGATTCGAACCCACGGCCTTCGCGATGCGAACGCGACGCTCTCCCAGCTGAGCTACTGCCCCATATATGAGAACAGCCAAAATCCGGCAAACCGGAATTTTTAATCTAACATACTTTAAGGAAATTGGCAATATTTAAAAAGGGTGCTTAACGGACTGATACGGCAGGCATATGGACTCGCGTCTTCATGGTCACGGTAGGGTTTTCCGGATCTCCGCAGTCAGCGGTGGTCGAGGCCTGCTGAGGGTCCCAGCAGGCAGTCATGCTCAGGTCAAAATAGCTATTGTCGGAATTATAGCTGTAAGAGACATCCGTAACCCGGCGCGCTAAGATTATACTCCCCCAGGGCGTATTACAGGAGGTGCACCCTGCATCATCACAGCGCGCACAATACCAGACCTGGAAACGGTCATCGGTGGGGAAAGCGGTCTCGGAGCGGAAACGGTAAGCCCTCCAGTGGTCTCCTCCCGTGCCGGGCACACCGTCACCCGCAGAGATGTAGTCTGCCGCGGAATCTACGTAAAAACGCACCCCCGTATCTCCGGCGACGCCGGCAGCGCAATCCATGACGGCGGCGATAACCGGGTTGCCGACGGTCCTGGCGATCTGTTTTGCGGAATGCTCCACCACATAGACAAGCACGTTCTGCGTCTTGGCGCGCCTGTCGGTAGTAATGACCTGGGAATTCGAAAAGACCTCGATGACTGCAAAGCTCAGCGCCAGCATCGAAAAAATGATGATGGCGATCATTAATTCAAGGAGGGTAGAGGACCTGCTAGAACGTAGTCTCATTCCAGGTAATCTTAGTAACCACCTTACGCAAGCCGGGGTTTGCCGGTGCATCCGATATCGAGTAATTGGCGCTATAGACGATGGTATTGAGGGTACGCTCAGCCTGGCTGAGGCACTCGCTCTGCTGCGTATGGGTCCCGTCGTCATCACAGTAACGGAAACCTCCGCCGCTGCTGGTAAGGTCGTTTGAAGACAGCGTATCCCAGGTATCGGCGCGCACATGCATATGCAGGTAATCCACCATCGTCCTGCTCAATTCCGCCGCTGCCATACGGGAACGGCTATGCAATATAAATTGTTTTGCGGACAAAAAAACGCTCGTTATCCCTCCTACGACAAGAGTAAGGATCACTGCCGCGACCATAAGTTCAAGCAGTGTCTGCCCTTTTCTTTTCATTAGGAAAGTAACGAGCAAGGATGTCTTTTTACCGGGGCTAATCCGTGCAGTAGGCATTCGGAGTAGGCTCGGAGCTCCCGTCGGTTACCGTATACACGCAATTCGAATAACCTCCGCTCCCTTGTCTGTCGGCCGTAGCAACATATGAGGAGCCGCTGCCTCCGGAAATGGCATAATCCCAGTTATTCTCGGTAACGGAAAGCTTAAGATCCGAGTTGATCTCAACAGGGTCTG
The DNA here is from genome assembly GCA_028714055.1 of Candidatus Omnitrophota bacterium. Lineage (GTDB taxonomy): Bacteria > Omnitrophota > Gorgyraeia > Gygaellales > Profunditerraquicolaceae > JAQTNB01. Next base: position 4,373 of record JAQTNB010000074.1, on the reverse strand, counting down.
TTTTAGACCCGGAGTACGGATAGTAAAAGCCTACTTCCATGCGGTAGATCTTTTCTGCGGCATCGATGATCTTAAGGTTGGCTTTTGCTTCTTTGCTCAGCGCCCGCTCGCGAGTGGTGGCGAACTGCGGCAACGCAAGCGCTGCCAGGATGGCAATGATGATGATAACAGTGAGGATTTCGGTTAAGGTAACACCGCTCGTCCGGTAAGACATCGTAACTTTCCCCCTTCTCAAATACGGGTACTAATTAATAATATCCGGCACTACCTCCCCATGTTCCGGTCGAATAAGTCATGGTAATCGTATAAGGCGTAGCCGCGCCCTGCGGGCTCTTCCCGCTTGCGCTGCAACGGGTCGCCGTTCCGGTCGTCCCGTCGGTACTATAGCTGAAATAATGGGTGCTGGCGCAGGCGGTCGGGGCATCGATTATCAAAGCACCCATGGAAGTCGCGTATGAGCCGGTCTCCTGCATCACGGCTTCCTGCGCAGTGCGGATCTGGCCGAGGATATCCTTTGCTTCGGCGGTCCTGCCCTTCTCAACCACTTTGGTATACTGGATAAAACCTAACGCGCCCAAAATACCGATGATTATGATGACGACGATCAATTCCAGGAGCGTAAAACCTTTTTTCATCTCATACCCTCCTTAGATTAAATATTATAATGTTTTAGAAATAGCCGGGGCTGCCGCTCCAAGTCCCTGCCGCGATGTCAAGCGTAACGGTATACGCTGCGTCCCCATCGGGAGACTTTCCGCTTGCGGTGCAGCGAGTAGCTGTGCCGACCGTGGCTGAGGTGCTGTACTGAAAATAATGGGTGGAAACGCAGGCGGTCGGGACTTCTACCGCAAGGTCGGTCACGTTGGCGGTATAACTGCCGCTCTCCAGCCTCCATGCCTCTTGCGCGCTGCGCATCTGTCCGAGAAGTGTTTTTGCCTCCGCGGTCCTGCCCTTCTCAACCACCCTGGCATACTGCGTGAAACCCAAAGTGCCGAGGATACCGATGATTATGATGACGACGATCAATTCCAGCAGCGTAAAACCTTTTCTCATTGCGTTACCCTCCTTCACTTCTCTTTTTTGGAGAGAAAAACTTTTTCTCTAACCTATACAGTATATTGCATATATATTAATATGCGCTTGCCGCAATGTCAATCTTTTTTTATCCTCCTCCGATCGTAGCGATATGGAAAATCGGCAGGAACATACCGACAACCATCAGGCCTATGACGACGCCCATCATGATAAGCATCAAAGGCTCGAACATCGCCGTGAACCTCACCAGGAAAGTCTCCGTATACTCCTGATAAAACGTATTGATCCTCTTAAACATCTGAGGCAGGTCGCCGACCTCCTCCCCTACGGCGACCATCTGCGCGACCATCGGCTCGAAAAATTTGCTTTTTTCCAGGGACTGGCTTAAAGGCCTGCCGACGCGCACCTCCTCTTTGATCTGGCGTATCAGGCGCGCCATCACCAGGCTGTTAAGGCTGTGCTCGGTTATTTCAAGGGAATACAATATAGGTACGCCGCTTTCGATCATCGTGGACATCCCGGCAGAAAACCGCTCGACGGTAAGCGCGCGGTAGAATTCGCCGAAGAGCGGGAGGTTGAATTTAAGCCTTTCATACATAAGCCTGCCTTCGTGGGTCTTGATATATGCCTTGAGCAGGGCGAACCCCACAACGGAGAAAACAAATATCGCTATGATATACCTGCGAATAAAATTGCTCACCGTAAGGAGCATCTGGGTAAGGAGCGGAAGGTCTATGTTGAACCCTTTGAAGAGATCGGCAAAGGTGGGGACGATCTTGATGGTCATAAAGAGGAGCGCGCCGAACGCCGCGCACATGAGCATGATAGGATACAAAAGCGCGGAGATTATCCTCCTGCGGAAAGCCGCGTCCCTTTCCAGATAGCCTGCCAGCCGGCTTAAAACGTTCGCCAGGTTTCCGCTTGCCTCGCCGGTCTCCACCAGGTTGACCCAAAGCTCTGAAAATATCTTGGGATGCTTGGCAAGGGCTTCATGGAAGCTTAGGCCCGCCTCCATGTGTTTCATCAGGTCCCGAATGACGTGGTGAAGCCTGCGGCTGGCCACCTGTTGGGAGATAATGTCCAGGCTTCTGAGGATCGTTACCGCCGCGCCCAGGAGTGTCGCCAGCTGCCTGCAGAAAACAACCAGATCATCTTCTTTGATAGCGGTATGGCGGAAGCGGAAACGTATCGCAGTCGCTTCGGGCCTAAAACCCCCCTCACGCGCCTCAGCCCCGGAGGAAGCGGAGATATTGATGACGATCAGGCTCTTTGCCTGAAGGCGAGCTATGACCTCTTCCGAAGAGACCGCCTCTTCATAACCGGTAACCTTCTTACCGGAGGCGTCGCGCGCCATATACGCGAAAGTAGCCATTAGTCAGCAATCCCCACGGTAACCGAAAGCGCTTCTTCAAGCGACGTGGTCCCTTCCTCTACCTTCTTGAGGCTGGACTCATACAAAGTCTGCATGCCGAAACTCCTGCCGACTTCGCGCACTTTCTGAAAAGAAGCCCTCTGACTGATAAGGTCCCGTATTTCCTCGTTAACCACGAGGACCTCGGAAATACACATCCTGCCGCGGTAACCGATCTGGTTGCATTTTGAGCAGCCTTTCGGTTTGTAGATCAGGTCGGACTTGATCTTCATGGTCCCCACCTGCTCGGGGGTCGGCTCATATGCCTCTTTACAGTCGGGGCACAGTTTTCTGATCAGGCGCTGCGCCACGATGAGCAGCAACGACGGCGCCACCATATACGGCTCGATGCCGATATCCATCAGGCGCGTTATAGCCGACGGCGCGTCATTGGTATGCAGGGTGCTTAAGACTAAGTGGCCGGTCAGGGCCGAACGGATACATATCTGCGACGTCTCCAGGTCCCTGATCTCTCCGACGAGCATGATATCCGGGTCCTGCCTTAAGAAACTCCTCAAGGCGGTGGCAAAGGTAAGGCCGATCTCCGGCTTTACCTGCACCTGGTTTACGCCGTCAAGCTTATATTCGACGGGGTCTTCGATGGTGATGATGTTCTTTGCCGGGCCCTTGATCTCGCTTAAGATCGCATACAAAGTCGTGGTCTTGCCGCTGCCGGTCGGGCCGGTCATCAACACCAGGCCGTACGGGGCGTTGATCCCCTTGCGTATCTGCTCAAGCTGCTTTCCGTCAAAGCCCAGGCGCGCCAGGTCCAGGACGACCGAGCTCCTGTCCAGGATCCTGATAACGACTTTCTCCCCGTAAATGGTGGGGACGGTCGAAATCCTCAGGTCGATCGGACGGTCCTCGACGCGCACCAGGAACGCACCGTCCTGAGGAAGGCGTTTCTCGGCGATATCCAGCTTGCTTAAGATCTTGATACGGGAGATTATCGGCAGATGCAGGTGCTTTGCCGGAGGAGGTATCTCATAAAGTTTTCCGTCGATACGGTAACGCAGGGATATCCTGTCTTTGAACGGCTCGATGTGTATGTCCGAAGCATGTTCATCGATCGCCTGGCGTATGATCAGATCCACGAGCTTGACGACCGGGGCTTCTTCCGCGCGCGCGATAAGCTTATCAAGGCTGAGCTCTTCATCCGTGACCTCGACCCCGCTGAATATCGTATCGTCCGAGACGATATCATAGGAAGCTTCCACCGCCTCTTCGAAGATCTTTGATTTGCCGTAAAATTTCTCTATCGCCTTATTGATGTCGGACTTGGTCGCTATGACGGGATTTATGTCGCAGGCGGTCAGCTTCCGGAGGTTATCGATAAGGATCAGGTCCAGAGGATCGAACATCGCCACCGTCAAAGAACCTAACGTATGGGAAAGCGGCAGGACCGTGTTTTTAATGGCGAATTCCTTGGGGATGATATCGCTGAGGTTCTGGTCCATCGCCGGCTTCAGATCGCTCCCCAGGGAAAAATAGGGGATATTGAGCTGTTTGCCGAGGGCTGCCACCGCCTGGTCTTCTTTCAGGAAGCCCAAGCGGACCAGGATCTCTCCGAGCCTCCCGCCTTCCTGGCGCTGGACGCGGATCGCCTGGTCAAGCTGCGCCTGGGTAATCACCCCTTCCTTGATCAGCAATTCGCCCAGTCTTAGATATTTTTCTTTTGGGAACATAGGCCGGTGTCTTGGACGCGCTCCTGTTTAACCGTGTAACCAGGAGTATATTATACACAAACCTCCGCGTATAACAAAGTAAAAAATCCTGCCCGCGGCAAAAGAGCGGCTCGCAGGCGTCACTGCGGGATCATTTTATGCTATCCAGCTTGTTCAGGCTGGTGTTGATGACGGCCTGGCGGTCCGGGCCCATGTGAACGCTCTGTTCCCGCTCAACGGGAAGAGCAGGCCTGCGCGCGTAC
>JAQTNB010000073.1 GCA_028714055.1 Candidatus Omnitrophota bacterium | reverse complement strand
CCCTTTATTTCGTCTAAAACCCGTTTTACCCCTGCCGTGGGGAGATCATAACCTTTGAGTATCTTGACCACGCCGCACATCCGGCAGTTAAAGGTGCAGGCGTGGCTGAGGCTGATGTATACCCAATACGGCTTGGCAAACGGGTATTCCAGGACTTCGGAGAAATGATACTGCAGGTTACGTTCGAATTCTAAGAGTGCTTTCGCTGTCTTATGCATCCTGTCCCTTTACGCGCCGTCTTCTGCCGAACATGCAATAATAGCAGAACACGGATTCGTCGGCTTCCTTCTTCCCCGACGCCACTTCTCTTAAGAAACGGTATTTTTCGTTATTCCATATGTCGCCGAATTCCTGCTGGAAAACATTGCCCGCGCAGAAGCGGGAATGAGACACCATGCAGCAGGGAAGCACCGTACCGTCGGCATGTATCGTCGGCGATTTCCAAAGCTGCTCGCAGGGCAGGCCGTAGTGCCTGATAAACTTCTCCGCCGGGCGATCGGAGCTGAACTCCGGAAGCGTCGAGGAGATCGTGCCGTCGGTCACCGCGAACTTAAATTCCACCGGTATACCCAGCTCCCCGGCAAGCAGGCGGGCGCTTTCCATCTCATGCTCATTATGCCTGAAGACCAGGAATTTCCAGACGATGCGCGGCGAATCCGCGCGAAGCTCCCTTTTTTTCTCCTGCAACAGGCGCAGATTGGCGATCGCGCGCTCAAGCGACCCTCCCTGGCGGTAGGCCGCATACGACTCCTGGGTCACGCCGTCAATGGAAGCGGTGATCTCAAAAAGCCCTCCCCTGATCAATTCCTCTGCCAAGGCCTCATCCAGCGAGTTAAAATGCGAGTGGATGAACGTGTGTATGCCTTTGGCTGAAGCATACGCAACCATCCGGCCGATATCCGGGTTCATCAGCGGCTCTCCCCAGTTAAAAAGCATGACGGTATCCAGATACGGCTCAAAATACCCGATGATCCTTTGAAAATCCCGCAGATTAAGCAGTCCGCGGGTAAAATTAAAATCCTGCTTTGACTGCGGGCAGAAACGGCAGCGCAAAGAGCACACCGCGCCCGGTTCGACGATCAGGGTATTGGGCATCCCCAGCACAAAGGTCGAGCGGCTTTTCAGCTGCCGGGCGAGAAGGCGCTCATTATGCGATCTGTTACGCGGCAGTTTCATGGGCTCCTGCCGCCGAAGACGCGGGCGGCAAGCGCGTCGTTTTGCGTCAAGCAGGCCATGATCTCCTCGGAAAAAAGACGGTGCCCTTCCTGCGTCAGATGGAAATTGTACGGCCGGGTATCGTCGGAAAAACATGCCCCCGCATGCGATTTAAGGTTTTTGAAAAATGAGCAGGCATCGACCTGCCATACGTCCCGCGGCGGGACGTATCGCGCGTCGGTAAAGACCTCCCCGGTGCGGCGGTCGTAAAATGCCGGGCGCACCACAAAGAGTATCATGATCCCCCTCGCTGCTGCCCGGGAGGCCATCAGCTTAAGGCCGCGGTGATAATTGGACGGGGAAACCCGGTTGACTGTCATGATATTTCCGGGAGGGTAGCGCAGGCGCAACGCCACCCGATTGAAGAATTTGTAGAATTGGAACCGGTATAAGAAATTCTCCGCATCGGCAAGCCAGCGCGGGGCCCTGGGGGCTTCCTTATCCTGCCGGTAGGCGCCCGCCTTGTCGTTGATTCCGTAATAGACGATAAGGAGATCGGGGCGATAGCCGAGGACCTTTTTCTCCAGCAGCATCAATCCCTGGAATGACGTATACCCGGGGACCCCCGCATTGATCACTTCTATCTTCCTGCCTGCGAAACGTTCTCTCATAAACCGTTCCAGTATGTTGGGGTAGGTTTCATCGATAGGCACCGGCCAGCCGAAGGTAACGGAGTCCCCCATGCAAACGATCCTGAAAACCCCCGCTTCCTTTTCGGGGGAAAACTCACGGTCCCGGAACCCCTCGGAATTGGTTTCTCCCGTAGAAGGAGCCATTTTCCAGAAAAGATCGCTGTCTTTCATAAAAAGCGTGGGGTATTCCAACGCCGCGTTGCCGGCGATGCCGGGACTTACCATCCCGTGCTTTAATTCAAGGACGGAATTCAAAAGGAGCGCCGCGCCTTCCAGCAAAAAGAGGCTTGCCACAACGCCCGCGAGTAAAAGGATGAGCTTTATCCCCGGTTCTTTCATCGGCTCGCAAACAATGTTATTGCCGGCCCGTGTTCATGCCGTTCTTTTGCCACCACGTCAATATGCTTAAAACCGGCGTCATTGATCAAAGCAAGCAGTTGGTCTTCAAAAAGCCAGAAGGAGCGCGGAGAAAGGCCCGACGTATAGTGCTCCGTGTCTTCCAATACGAATTTTCCCCGGTAGGACTTTGAAGCATGCGATACCCGGGCTTCTGCCGTTGCGGGATAATCCGGCGTGGCGTAATGAGACCAGACAAAAAACGAAGCGCTGAGCTCTCCGATACGATACACCGTCTCTGCGGGGTTTTCCAGGTGATAGAGCACCCCCAGCGCAAGGCAAAGATCGAATCCCCCTTCCAGCCCGCCGAGCACCTCCTTGAAATCCCCCAGGAGGAACCGGCATTTATCCAGGCTGAAGGCGTTCTTGATAATCAGGGACCTCAAGAAGTTGTCTTTCCTGCCTTCGACGGCAAGCACTTCGCGGGCGCCCAGGGATTCCAGCATGTAGGAATGCGCCCCCTCCATACTGCCGAGTTCCAGGATGCGCAAGCCCTTCGGGTCGAGCCTGCGGCAAAGTTCGGCTATGCGCGGCTCCGGGGTTAAAACCGGCGGCGCAACAGCCCGGCGCGCAGCCGCCTCTTGAAAGGGAAAATAGCAATGCCATTTTTGCCACAGGTCAAAACCGAACATATGCGCTCCGCTCATAAGCTACCTTTCTTTTTCCCGCCAAAAAGCCTTTCCTGCTGCAGCATCTCGGAGAGCTCGATAAATTCATCGCGGTATGCGCACCACTGCAGACAGGGAACCGTACACCTGCGGATAAGCTTCCGGCAGGCGCGCGCCTTGCGGGAAAACCATAGATCCCGCAGGGAATCGGCAGACACGTCTCCGAACGTGGCTTCATATTTATTCTGGTTGACGCAAAAGTAGAGCTTTCCCTCCTGAACGATCTGTACGCGGTTGAACCCGGCATAGCAGGGCAGAAAACGGGGTTTGAGTGTCCCGCGGAAATACCGTTTCATCAATTCCAGATGCCGGGTGCTGTTTGCGATGAAGTTGAAATCCTCCGGGCTTTGCAATTTATAGGCGATGAGACGGTCAAGCATCGCGTCCAGCTCGGCAAAGCGCGAAGGCGGTATAAAAACCGAAGAATTAAAATCCACGCGGGTCTGATCCGTGTTATCCCGCACCACCGGCTGAAAGATCAGCTTTGCTATCCCCAGGCTCCTGCATAAAAGCACGATATCGAGGAGCTCCGCGACATTCTGGTTCATGATCGTGCACACCGAGACAACGCTCGGGATGCTCCTCTTGTGCTCCTCTTTCATCCTGGAAAGCAGCTTGATATTATCGAGTATGCGGCCGAACGCCTTTTCCCCCCGGATAGCGGCAAACCCCGCTTCAGTCGCGGCATCGATGGAAATACTCAGGTTATCAAGGCCTGCCGCGAACATCTGCTCTATTGCCTCGGCGGAAATAAGCGTGCCGTTGGTGACGACCGTCACCCCCATGCGCTGCCGGTGGGCCTCGGCAACCAGTTCATGCAGGCGCGGCTCAAGAAAAGGCTCCCCGCCGATAAGGATAAGCGAGCGGATCCCCAGCAGCGCACCTTCGCGTATTACTTTTTTGATGGTATCGATACCCAGCTCGATCGGCCGGTTTTGCGATTTAAGTTCCTGGATACGCTCGTGCATACTGCACATCCTGCAGCGCAGGTTACACCTGAAGGTAAAATTTATCTGCAAGGTATCGGGATGCGTCAGGGGATAGTCAAGCTTACGCGAAAGATAAAACAAGGCGTTGCGTTTCAGCAGGTAAAAAAACCTCTTGGTATATATGCTCATAGGCTTACGTAAGATCACAAAAACACGGCAGCAGGCACGGCTTGCGGCACGCGCGGGCGCGGGCTGCGGCCCTTCTGGCGGCATCAGCATGGTATATACTGCGCAGGGATGCCGCGCGGACATTCCCGTAACAATCGAAACAGGTGGTCACATCGCCATTGTTTGCGATGAGCATGGTTTTGACCGCCGCCTGGCAGCGGACATCTTCCGGCGACAGGGCAGAACGAAAATATCGTTTCATCAGCAGAAGGTTTCTTTCGGAATTCCTCACCAGGGAAGGATTGTCATTTTTAAACCCCAGAAGCCCGTCTATCGCCCGGTCAAGGGCGGGAAGCCGCTCCGGCGGTATCCAGTATTTGCTTGCCTCGGAGCGCTCCTTCATCACCAGGTTATTCGCCAAAAACGGCTGGAATTGGATCGAGTTGACGCCGAGACTTTTAAATCTTTGGGCAAGCGGCAGCAGCTCTTCCAGATTCTGGTTCAGCACGATCGATATGGTGTTGAAATTGACCGCCGGATAATCCCGCTTAAGCTGGCTGAGCTGCTCTAAACCTTTGTATGTGCGCTCAAAGGCTCCCTGCATCCCCCGTATTTCATCGTGGAGTGCCGGGGTCAATGCATCCAGAGAGACGCTCAACGACAGGCTGCCGGAGACAAGGTATGGCGTGATCTTTTGCATAAACTCTCCTGAGAGGACGATCCCGTTCGTCAAAATCCCGATACGGTAGGCGTTCCTGCGCACATATTCCAGTATCTGCGGGATATCATCCCTGATAAAAGGCTCTCCTCCGGAAAGGACGAATTCAGGCACCCCCCACGCTTGAGCCTGGGCGATAAGCCCGGTAACCTCATCGGTTGTAAATTCGCTTGCCGGCGCATCCTTTCGTATGTCGCAGATATTACAGTTCAAATTGCAGCGGTGGGTCAAATCAAGGATGATGAATTCCGGGGCGCCTGGCGCATCCCGGCCCGCAGGCTCCCGCGGGATCCTGGCGCGGCCGATGCGGATAAATTCGGCGATATTCCCTGCGATATAAAATATTTTATGCACGATAAGCCAACCGTACACCGCCAGCTTCCGCAATGCCCCCTGCATGCGGGCTTCGGCTACGAGTCGCGAGCCGACGATCCAGCTGAAACGCGGGATCTTGATGCAGTTTTTAAGCGCCGCCGGCCAGAAAGAGGCCCTATCGGTTTTGAGTTCTTTGAGCAGCGGATGGTCCCCGTGCAAATGCTGCACCAGTAAATTCCCCCGGCCGTAAATATAGGCCTGTTTCGTAAAGTAAACCATGCCTTCCCTGCGGTAATGGATGACGCGGGCGTTTTTCTCCTGTAAAAAAACATATCCTTGCTTAAAAAGGCGCCAGAAAAAATCCAGGTCTTCGCCTCCCGGATACGGGAACGTCTCGTCAAACCCGAAGGCGGCAAAGACCTCCCGTTTAAACGAAACGTTGCAGGTAGGAAAAAAAATGATCTGTCTTTTGCCTTCGATGCCGACCTCGATGGCCCCGTTAGCCAGGAATTGGCTTACTAAAAGAGGCGGCGTTTCTTTCGCGGAAACGGTCACCCCCCCAACCGCAACAACGGCGGGATTATGACGGTGGGCATCCACCATGCTTTTAATCCACCCCTGTTCCATAACACAGTCGTCATCGATAAAACCGATGAGTTCCCCCCGGCTCTGCCGGATTCCCGCATTACGCGCTGCCGCAGGGCCCCGATGGTCCTGCGTGAGGGATATCAGGGCAAACCCGGATTGCGGACGCATGGCCTCCACCAGTGCCACGCTCTCTTTCGCCGGGCTGTCATCCACCACCACAACCTCGAACTTATCGCGAGGATAATCCTGCATGCCGATAGACTCAAGGCAAACCTTAAGGCCTTGTACCCGGTTATACGTAGGTATCACTATCGTCATCTCAATCAGGGTCATGGCTGCGCTTTCTGTTGTTCAAGGGTAATTTTAAAAGCCGGGAACGCATACGCCCCGGGGGAAACTGGTTGCGTGGGAGGGTATTTACGCGTATAGACCAGGGCACGGGCCTGGTGTTTTCTGTTTGTATTGGAGATAACCAGGGAATAATCGCGGCTTTCCGGAGAAACGCAGGAAAAAGTGAGCGTGCGGCCGTTTACGCTGTCTACGGCGCTTATGGCGTCAACTCTCCCCTCCTCCGTACCCCAGGGGCTTTCCCACTCCTCATCCCCCTTGCGTATTGCAAAATTTCCCTCTTCCCCGATGGACGGGATACTGAACCTATCGAAGGCATCGATGAGCATGACGATCAAAGACTCCTCCGGCGCTGCCACGCCTTCGAGGAATTCCGCCTCGATGTTGAATGCCAGGGCATCATCCCCCGCGCCTTCAACCGCAAGAAGGTAGGCAACCGGAAGGCTCGCATGCCTTCCC
>JAQTNB010000072.1 GCA_028714055.1 Candidatus Omnitrophota bacterium | reverse complement strand
GCGCATAACCCAGGGCATTCACTTTTTGTATCTCGGAACAGATCCGAACGCACCTGCCGCAGAGGATGCATTTGTTCGGGTCCCTGATGACCGACGCGGAGGAAAGGTCTTTCTCGTAATTCTTCCGCTCACCCTCAAAATGCCTGTGGCGCATCCCCATGGCATAGGCGAGCCGCTGCAGTTCGCATATTCCGTCGCGCTCGCAGGTATGGCAGTCCTCGGGGTGATTATCCAGGATGAGTTCCACGATATCGCGCCTGGCAGTCCTGAGTTCCTTGGTGTGCGTGCGTATCTTCATCCCTTCGGCAACCGGGTATGCGCAGCTTGCCACGTAATTCCTCATCCCTTCCACTTCCACGATGCAAACGCGGCAGGCCCCTTCAATGGAGAGCTTCGGATGGTAGCAAAGCCTCGGGATATGATACCCCAGCTTATCCGCCGCCTGCATGATCGTCTGGCCTTCATCAACCTCGTAGGCCTTGTCGTTAATGTGAATAGTAACTTTTTTGCTCATCGGGGTCCTTTCTTCAATATCTCTTAATGGCGCCGAACTTGCAGACTTTATAGCAGGCGCCGCAGCTGACGCATTTTGCCTTATCTATCTCATGTTTATTCTTCAGCGTGCCTGAAACCGCCCCGACCGGGCAGGCCTTCTTGCAGGCGCCGCAGCCGACACACTTTTCATTTACCTCATACGCCAGGAGCGCGGTGCAGAAATGCGCGCGGCACTTCTTGTCCCTGATATGCTCCTCGTATTCCACGCGGAAATTTTTGATCGTGCTTAAGACCGGGTTAGGGGCAGACTGGCCCAGGCCGCACAAGGAAGCCTTCTTTATCATCATGCCCAGCCGCTCCAGCTTCTCGATATCCCCTTCTTTGCCCTTGCCTTCGGTGATGCGCGTGAGGATCTCAAGCATGCGCTTGGTCCCTTCCCTGCAGGGGGTACATTTGCCGCATGACTCATTCTGCGTGAATTCCAGGAAAAACTTTGCGATATTCACCATGCAGGAATCTTCGTCGATGATGATCATGCCGCCCGAACCCATGATAGAGCCTGCCTTTGCCAGCGATTCGTAATCTATCGGGGTATCCAGGTATTCGGCTGACAGGCATCCGCCGGATGGCCCCCCGGTCTGCACCGCCTTGAATGTCTTGTTATTGGGGATCCCTCCCCCTATATCATAGATGATCTCGCGTAATGTCGTGCCCATGGGCACTTCCACCAGGCCCGTATTGTTGATCTTGCCTGCCAAGGCAAAGACCTTGGTCCCCTTGCTTTTCTGCGTGCCGATGGAACTGAACCATTCGGCACCGTCGATGATGATAACGGGGACATTCGCCCAGGTTTCCACGTTATTGATCAGCGTGGGTTTGTCAAAAAGCCCCTGGACCGAAGGAAACGGGGGCCTCGGCCTTGGCATGCCGCGGTGGCCTTCGATAGAATGGATGAGCGCGGTTTCCTCTCCGCAGACAAAAGCCCCTGCCCCCAGGCGTATCTCGATATCGAATGAATAATCCGAACCCAGGATGTTTTGACCCAGGAACCCTCCCAGTCTGGCATCGGCGAGCGCTCTTTTAAGCCTCTCCACTGCCAAGGGGTATTCTGCCCTGATATAAATGATGCCTTTGCGGGAACCGATGGCATAGCCGCCGATGATCATCCCTTCGATAACGGCGTGCGGGTCGCCCTCGATAGTGCTGCGGTTCATAAAGGCGCCGGGGTCTCCTTCGTCGGCGTTGCAGATGACGAATTTCTCGTCGTTGACCTCGCGCGCGGTAAGCTCCCACTTGATACCGGTCGGGAACCCCGCTCCCCCTCTGCCGCGTAAGCCGGATTTCTTGACCGTCTCGATCACCTGCGCGGGCGCCATCTCGGTCAAGACCTTTGCCAGCGCCTCATACCCCCTGACCGAAAGGTAATCGTCGATGCTCTCCGGGTCTATGATGCCGCAGTTCCGCAGCGCGATGCGCATCTGTTTGCCGAAGAAATTGACGTCGCCGAAAACCCTGAAAAACCTGTTATAGAGATGGTCTTCCTCTATTATAAGGCGCTTGACCGGCTGTTTTTTGACCAGGTGCCCCGTGATGATCTCGGGGACGTCTTTCTCCGTGACATTGCCGTAAATGGTGTAGCTGGGGTTGATGATCATCACCGGCCCCTGCTTGCACATGCCTAAGCACCCGGAGATATTGATGCGCGCCTTATTGGATAAAGACTGTTTCTCAAGTTCCTTTTCGATGGCGGCCTTCAGCTCTTTTGACTTCTGCTGCATGCATGAAGGGCCGTCGCAAAGCGTGATAACGTATTCTCTGGGCATCTAACTATCCGCTCCCTTTCTATCTAATAAGCCACTCTTTGATGATCTCGCCTTTTTTCAGGTGGCGCTCGACTATCTGCTGTGCCATCTCCCGGGTGACCTTGCCGTATTTGACCGGGATCTTGCCTTCCTCTATGACCTCCACCGTCGGCTCAAGGTTGCACCTGCCGGCGCACCCCTTCTGGCTTAAATACACGTCCGTCAGGCCTTTCTTGATCGCTTCCTGGAAAACCTCCATAACATCTTTGGAGCCGGCGGCTATTTCGCAGGTAGCCATCCCCACATGCACGCGCTTGGTGGAAAGGTATCCTTTGCTGGTGATCCTGTTGATCGCTTCCGCGCGTTTCTTCTTGATGATCTCAAGCGGTGTCGCCATAAAAGCCCTCTCCCGTTATTTAGCTTTTGTTTTATTCAGGATATTGACGAAATATATCAAATTCTCGAGTTCCAGCTCGAGGTTCACGTTATTAATGGTCACATCCTCCGGGACTTTAAGCCTGATGGGGGCGAAGTTCAAGATCCCCCTGATCCCGGCATTGCTCATCTGCTCGGCAACCTGGGCAGCGGCCACATCAGGGACCGCGATAATGCCGATCCTGATGGCGTTATCCTTGACAAAGGCCCTTAACTCCTCGATGGGCAAAACCGGGATTCTAGATGCCCTGTCGTAGGTCGCAGGGTCGATATCAAAACAGGCCGCTATTTTGATCCCCTCTTTTTCAAATCCGTTGTAACGCATCAAAGCGCCGCCCAGATGCCCCGCGCCGACTACGACGACTTTCTGCACTTGGTCCTTACCGAGGATGGTATTGAGCTTTTCAAGTAAAGAGCCTATCTCATAACCTCCGCGGCGGTTCCCGGAAATACCAAAGAGCGAAAAATCCTTGCGCACCTGCGCTGCCGTCACTCCCACGGCATCAGCCAGGTTCTCGGAAAAGACTTTTACAAACCCCAAAGACTGAAGCCTGTAAAGGGAGTTTTTGTAGCGCGAAAGCCTGATTATGCAGTTCTTATTCGTAATCATGTATTGTGATTTATTTCACAATAATACCTTAAAGGATACCATATATTTATCGGTTGTCAAGTTTTTAACTAAATTTTTTCTACAAATTTTGGAGGCGGGAGTTACTTGCTCCAGACGAACCATACAAAGAGGTACGCCGTAGTCACCGCGACAAGCGTAAAAGGCAGGCCGATCTTGACAAAATCCTTGAATCTTACCTCGTACCCTTCTTTCTTAAGCAGGCCGCAGGTAACGATATTTGCCGAAGCTCCGATCGGAGTGATGTTGCCTCCGAGGCTTGCCCCTATCAGAAGCCCGAAAAGGAATAAAGACGGGTCCACTCCGAGCTTAGAAGACATGGAGATCGCCACCGGAAGCATCGCGGCAAGAAAGGGAACATTATCGACAAAGGCGGAGAGAAAAACCGCCAGGAATACGATCAGGGTATAGCCAAAAAAGATATTGCTCCCTACCAGCCCGGAAAGGTAGCCTGCCGCAGCCTCGATCCACCCGTTCATCGTAAGGCTCCCGACCAGGATGAATATGGCGGCCAGGAAGAACGTGGTATCCCAGTCAAGCTCCCGCAACCCTCTGATAATGGCTCCTTTATTGGCAAGCTTCTCCCAGATGAGAGCGATGATGCCGAAAGCCATGCAGATGATCCCCGCCATATAAGAAAAACCGCAGACAAAGAAAGAAGAAAGCGCCAAGGAGACGATGAGCGCGGCCAGCATGACGGTCGGCACCCAGGACCTGATCTTTTCAACTTCCAGGATCCGGGCCTTCTCTTTGTGCTTCCTGAAAAGAAAGTACAGCACTAAAAATGAAGCCAGCGCCCCTAACTCAACCGCGAAAAATATGCTCGGCTTGCCGCGATAAAAAAAGAAGTCCCCGAAATTCATCCTGGCAAAACCGCCCAGGAGCATGCTCGGAGGGTCGCCGATCAGGGTAGCCGCGCCCTGCAGGTTACTGGAGATGGCGACGCCGATCATCATGTTCATGGGGTTGATCTTCAGCTTCTTTGCCAAGGAGAGGGCGACCGGCGCCACGATCAGGACCGTTGCCACGTTTTCCACGAACGCCGATATAAAGCCTGTCAGCGCGCAGATAAACAGGATCGCCCAGGCGGTATTCTTAGCCTTATCCACGATCAGCTCGGCGATGTAGGCCGGCACCCTGCTTTTCATAAAGACATCCGCGACAGCCAGGGTCCCGACGAAGATACCCATCACATTCCAGTTGATCACCCAAAAGGCGTCTTTCCAGGAAAGCGCCCCGGCCAGCAGTAAAAGACAGGCTGCGCAAACCGCGATGGCCGTGCGCAGCCTGCTGAAGACCACAAACAACAAATACGCGCAGACGAATATTGCTAACGAAGCTGTCTTGGGGTCAAACATTTAGAAATTCTCCGCCAGGACCTCGTAAAATGCCTGCGGGTGCTTGCAGGCCGGGCATTCTTTCGGCGCTTCATTGCCTTCAAATACGTAGCCGCAGTTAATGCAATGCCACTTTACCGGCGATTTCTTCTTAAAGACTTCCGCGCCGGCTATGTTGCCGATGAGCTTGCGGTACCGGGCTTCGTGGAACTTCTCGACCTTGGATATCTGCTCAAAGGAACGGGCGACATCGGCAAACCCTTCCTCCTTGGCAACCTTGCCGAAATCCTGGTAGATCGACGTCCATTCCAGGTTTTCTCCGGCTGCCGCGGCCTCAAGGTTAGACTTGGTGTCTTTGATCATTCCCGCAGGATACGCGGCAGTGATCTCGACATCCCCTCCTTCAAGATACTTAAAGAACACCTTGGCGTGCTCCTTTTCATTTTCCGCGGTCTCCATAAAGATATTGGCGATCTGCTCATACCCTTCCTTGCGGGCGGCGCTGGCGAAATAGGTATATCTGGTGCGCGCCTGCGCTTCTCCGGCAAAAGCAGCCAGCAGGTTCTTTTCCGTGCGTGTCCCTTTGATCGATTTTTCCATCTTGACCTCCTTCTCGGTTAATCCTGAAGTTTTTCCATATCTTTGCCGCAACAAACCAGGGTCCCTCCCCCCACCTTGGTAACGGTTACTTCATTGCCGCAAACGCTGCACCTGTATTTTTCGCCTTCTTTTTTTACGGCCATAGGTACCTCCTTGGTACAACCCGGATAGTATTATAACGGCGAGCGCTATTTTATCAAGCGGAATTGAAAATGCTTTTCGCCAAATTTCCGAATATCGTCTGATATGCCTCGCAAGGGGTCCAGCAGTGCGGGCAGAGTCCCTTGCCGATATCGCAACGCGCCTTGACGGCAGCGGGAGTTTCCCATATCTTCCGGAGGTCAAAATCGCATGCGCGCAGGTCCCCCATGGGGAGATCATGGCTCACGCAAGGGTAAACGTTCCAGTACGGGTCGATAAAACAGGATGACGAAAGCGCCTTACAGGGAAGCGGCGTGCGCCGGCTCGCAAGGTAAGCCTTGAGCTTTTTCTGATAGGTATTCTCCAAAAACGAGATCACCGGATGACCTTTGTCTTTTGCCGCGAGAAAAGCACGCAAAAGCGCAATTATTTTTTGGCGCTCGGCAAATGCCCATTCCTTATCCAGGAATCCTTCATTACGGTAATACACCGGAGAAACCTGCGCAAGGTTGAGGTGAAAATCGCTTAACGTGATGCCGGGAACGGCCTTTTTTACCTCTTCGACCGTCTCAAAGAAAGAATCCGCATTCTCGCGGTTAACGGTAAAGCCGAAATACGGCTTGATGCCGAAACGCTCAAAGGCTTGAAGCCCCCTGAAGGTCTCTACCGCCTTCTCCCAGGAGCCGGCAACCCCCCTGAGGCGCTCATGAATGCCCTTTGGCCCGTCAAGGCTTACCGTGATCAAGACTTTGCGCGGTTTTTGGCGGGCGATCTCCTCTGCCAGCCGCAGCACCTTATCCTTGAAATATCCGGTCGTGGCAAAATCCAAAAGCACAAGATGCGGGAGCCTCTTGTAAATGATGCCGATGATCTCGGAAAGGTCTTCGCGCAGGCAGATCTCTCCTCCGCCGATATTCAACCACAGGATGCGGTTGTTGCGGCTGAAAAACCTGTCTATCTCCGCGGCCTTCATCTCCTCTTCATGGCGCGGGACCTCC
>JAQTNB010000071.1 GCA_028714055.1 Candidatus Omnitrophota bacterium | reverse complement strand
CCTCCGTAACGGAAGAGCAGGCTCTGGACTTCGCTGACGGTCATGCGCAGGGTGCTGGAGGCGTACCTGAGGATCTCATCCCCGAAGTCATGGCCGAACTTGTCGTTGAACTTCTTGAAACGGTCGAGGTCAAGCAGGGCAAGCGAGAACGGCTTTTTTTGAGCCTGGAATTCCAGCATCAGTTTTTCCAGCGTGGGATACAGCGAATCCCTCAGGGAAAAACCGGTAAGAAAATCCGGACAGACGTTTTCGGCCATAGGTCACCTTTGCATATCTTAACATAGCATAAGATATCTGACCATCAAATTTCTTCGCCCGGGACCGGACGCTTACAGGGAAGGCAGGCGCGTATCGCCCATCAAAAACGCATCGATATGGTGCGCGGCCCTCCTGCCTTCGGATATCGCCCAGACGATCAGGGACTGCCCGCGATGGGCGTCTCCCGCGGCAAACACGCCTTTTTTCGAGGTCATAAAACGCTCATCGGTCTTTATTGACCCGCGCGCATCAAGCGTAAGCCCCAGGTCCTCTATTAAGCCTTTTTTCTCAGGATGCATAAAGCCCAGGGCCAGGACCACCAGGTCTGCCTCGATCTCAAAGGCGCTCTGCGGGACTTCCTTTATCACTGAGCATCCTTGTGCGTCTTTTTCAAAAGCTGCCTGTACGCAGGAAAGTTTTTCAACACGGCCTTTACCGGCGAACTCCTTGGTCAATACGGACCACTTACGCTCTCCGCCCTCTTCATGGCTGGTAGAGGTCCTCAGTATCATCGGATATTGCGGCCACGGCTGGGCCTTTAAGCGGCATTCGGAAGGCTGCGGCAAAAGCTCTATCTGGACTACGCATGAGGCGCCCTGGCGGTGCGCGGTACCGACGCAGTCTGCGCCGGTATCCCCCCCTCCGATCACTACCACTTTTTTCCCTTTGGCCTCGATGCGCCGGCCCAAAGGGATCCGGATCCCTGCAACGGCCTTGTTCGACTGCACCAGGTATTCCATGGCAAAATGGACCCCGGCAAGGTCCCTGCCCGGTATCGCGAGGTCCCGGGGGACGCGGGAACCCGCGGCAAGACAAACCGCGTCGAATTCTTCCAAAAGCCTGCGGGAAGGAATATCCCTGCCGGCCTCAACGCCTGTCTTAAAAACAATGCCTTCCTTGCGCCATACGGCGATGCGCCGGTCCAGGATCTTTTTATCCAGTTTAAAATCGGGGATGCCGTAACGCAGAAGCCCGCCTGCTTTATCGTCGCGCTCGAATACCACGACACGGTGCCCTGCCTTATTCAGCTGGGCGGCACACGAAAGCCCGGCCGGCCCGGAACCGACCACTGCTACCGTCTTGCCGGTGCGCGCGCGCGGGCGACGGCTCACGACCCAACCGCGGCTAAACCCGTGTTCTATGATCGCCAGTTCATTTTCGCGGATACTGACCGGGTCGTCGTTGATCCCCAGGACACAGGAAAATTCGCAAGGAGCCGGGCAAAGCCTGCCGGTAATCTCAGGAAGGTTATTGGTCTCCTCCAGAAGTTCAAGGGCTTGCTGCCAATGGCCGGCAAATACCAGGTCGTTCCATTCGGGGATATAATTGCCCACCGGACACCCCCAATGGCAGAAGGGCGTTCCACAATCCATACAACGCGAGGATTGCTCCTGCGTGCGCCTGCCTTCCGGTACAACCGCGACCTCCCGGTAATCGCGGGTACGTTCGCATACCGGCCGGTAAACAGCTTTTTCTCTTTTGACTTTCAAAAACCCTTTTACGTCACCCATAGCTCATCCCGCACGCTGAAAGGTCCTAACCGTCTGAGACTTCCGACAGATCGGCCTTGATGGTAACCTGCACTGCCTCCAATATGCGCTTGTATTCCAAAGGTATCACCTTGATAAAATGGGCCCGCGCGCTGCCGAAATCATCAAGGATAATCTTGGCCGCGGCACTCTGCGTATAACGCAGGTGGTCAAAGAGAAGCCGCTTAACCACTGCCGCATCTTCGGGAGCCAGGCGCTCAAGCGCAACCATATCGCGGTTACACCTGGATTTGAAATCGAAATCCTTCGCATAGACATACGCGATACCTCCGGACATGCCTGCGGCAAAATTGCGGCCGGTTTTTCCCAGGACAACCACCCTGCCGCCCGTCATATATTCGCACCCGTGGTCTCCCAGCCCTTCAACCACCGCATAGAGCCCGGAATTACGGATACAAAACCGTTCTCCGGCAACGCCGCACACATACGCCTCTCCGGAGCTCGCACCGTAAAAAGCAGTATTGCCGATGATCACGTTATCCTGCGGCCGGTAGGTAACGCCTTTATCGGGATAAACGATAACCGTGCCCCCGGAAACCCCCTTGCCGACATAATCGTTTGCCATGCCCTCCAGCTCGAAGGTAATGCCCTTGGCAAGAAAAGCGCCGAAGCTTTGGCCGGCGGTCCCTTTGAATTTAACCCGTATGGTATCCGCAGGCAAGCCTTCCTCCCCGCGCAGAGAGCAGAGCGTTCCGCTGAGCATCGCCCCGGCGGCACGGTCAGTATTGCGTATCGGAAACTCCAGGCGCACGGCTTTTTGTTCCTGGAGAGCCGGGGAAGCGCGCCTGATAAGCTCATGATCCAAGACCTTATCGACCCCGTGATCCTGCTTTATCTGACAAAACACCCCGACCCCGGAGGTGAGTTTCGGCTTATACAGGATCCGGGAAAAATCTATTCCCCCTGCCTTCCAGGGGGTCATTGCCCGGTTTACCTCCAGGAGCCCGGTATTGCCTATCAACTCATCGAGCGTGCGCACTCCGAGATTCGCCATGATCTCGCGCAGTTCTTGGGCGACAAAAGTAAAGTAGGTGACGATATATTCGGGCTTGCCTCTGAATCTATGGCAGAGTGCTTCCTCCTGGGTAGCAATGCCCACGGAACAATTATTCAAATGACAATGCCTGAGCATCACGCAGCCAAGCGTGATCAATACCGCGGAGCAGAATCCGAATTCCTCCGCTCCCAGGATCGCCGCGATGGCAACGTCGCGGCCGGTGCGCATCTGTCCGTCGGTCTGAAGCCGTACGCGGCTGCGCAGGTCGTTAAGCACCAGCGTCTGATGGGCTTCTGAGATCCCCAACTCCCAGGGGAGCCCTGCGTGCTTGATCGAACTTAACGGAGAGGCCCCTGTCCCGCCGTCGCCTCCTGATATCAATATCATGTCGGCATGCCCTTTGGCCACCCCTGCCGCGATCGTGCCGACGCCTATCTCTGAAACAAGCTTGACGCTGATCCGGGCGCGGGGATTGGCGTTCTTCAGGTCGAAAATAAGCTGGGCAAGATCTTCAATAGAATAGATATCGTGATGAGGAGGGGGAGAGATCAACGTAACGCCCGGAGTGGTATAACGGGTCTTGGCGATGATCGCGCTTACCTTGTGCCCTGGCAGCTGCCCTCCCTCACCCGGTTTTGCCCCTTGCGCGATCTTGATCTGCAGCTCGTCGGCGTTGACCAGATAGTTAGCCGTGACCCCGAACCTGCCCGAAGCAACCTGTTTGACCGCGCTCCTGCGGGAATCGCCGTTGGCAAGAGGGATAAAGCGTGCCGGGTCTTCCCCTCCTTCGCCGCTGTTTGAGCGGCCGCCAAGGCGGTTCATGGCGATGGCGATAGTCTCGTGGGCTTCCTTGCTGATTGAGCCAAAGCTCATGGCACCGGTGGCAAAACGTTTGACGATCTTTTCCACGGATTCAACCTCATCGATGCTCACGGGCTTGGTGTTCTTGGAGAACGCCAGGAGACTGCGCAGGGTTGTCGGCTGCTGCGCCTGGTTATTGATCATGGCGCTGAATTTTGTAAACTTCCGGTAATCCTGCTGCCATACCGCATCCTGCAGGCAGGCGATGGTCTCGGGGTTCCAAAGATGGAATTCTCCGTCGCGCTTCCATTGATACAACCCGCCGCTGGATAATCCCGTTCCCGGCTGACTTTCCCTGGCGGGGAATGCCTCGGCGTGGCGCAGAAGCGCTTCTTCGGCGAGCACTGCAAACCCGGCACCGCCGATGCGCGAAACAGTCCCGGTAAAGCAGCGCTCAATGACCTCTTGATCCAATCCCAGCGCCTCAAAGATCTGGGCGCCGCGGTAACTTTGCAAGGTCGATATCCCCATCTTTGAAAGGACCTTTAAAATACCTTTATCGACGGCCTTGATGTAATTTTTCAACGCAACAGCCTCTTCCATGGCCAGATTTTTTTGCGCCAGCAAGCTGCGTACGGCGGTAAATGCCCCGTATGGATTGACGCAGTCCGTGCCAAAGCCCAGAAGCAGCGCAAAATGGTGCACTTCGCGCGGCTCGGCGGTCTCAAGGATGATCCCGATCTGCGTGCGCAGGGACCTGCCTACCAGGTACTGGTGCACTGCTCCGGCCGCAATAAGGGCGGGAAGTGCTGCGCGTTCTTTGCTGACTCCCCGGTCAGTGAGAATGACGAAACTAAACCCTGCGGCGATAGCAGAAGCGGTTTCCTTGCATATACGCTCAATCGCCCGCAGAAAATCTTTCTTATCGCCGGCATCAAACAACATGGAGACAGTTTTGGTTTTAAAGCCTTTTGTACGCAGGCGGCGGATCGTCTCCAATTCTTCATCGCTGAGCACCGGGGCCTTCACCCTCAACCTGCGGCAATGAAGAGGAGACTCCGCGAGCATATTTTTTTCCGGGCCTAAATATGTCCCCAGGCTCATCACCAGCTCTTCCCGGATCGGGTCGATCGCGGGGTTCGTCACCTGCGCAAAGAGCTGTTTGAAATACGCGTATGGCAGCTGCGGCCTTTGAGAAAGGAGCGCTAAGGGCGTGTCGTTTCCCATAGAGCCTATGGGCTCCTGGGCATTTTCTGCCATAGGCTTGATGATGAACTTAAGGTCTTCGCGCGTGTAGCCGAATGCCTTCAGGAGGCTCTGAGGGTCCTTCGGCTTCGCCGTGCGGGATTTTTTCTGAGCGCAGGGGATATCTTCCAGCAAAACCATCTCTTTCTTAAGCCAATCCGAATAGGGGCCGCGCGAGCCCATGCTTTGTTTTATTTCTGCGTCGTCAACAATGCGGCCCTCTTTCGTATCGATGAAAAATATCCTGCCCGGCTCAAGCCTCCCGGAAAGCCGGATATCCTTGGCGGGGATATCCAGGACCCCGACTTCGGATGCCATGACCACCAGATCATTTCTGGTCACGACGTAGCGTGCAGGCCTCAGGCCGTTACGGTCCAGCACCGCCCCGACCCTGGTACCGTCGGTGAAGGCGATTGCCGCCGGGCCGTCCCAGCTTTCCGTAAGACAGGCATGATAACGGTAGAAATCCCTGAGTTTTTTATCCAGCAGGGGGTTCTCTTCCCATGCGCTTGGTATCAACATCAGCATGACGTGCGCCAGGTCCCTGCCCGAAAGCGTCAGGAATTCAAAAACGTTGTCGATCGCCGCAGAGTCGCTGCCTCCCGGCACAACCACCGGAAGTATCTCTTTAAGTGCGCGGCCGAAAAGCGGGGACTTCAGGAGTTTTTCGCGCGCATGCATCCAATTGATGTTCCCCCGCAGGGTATTGATCTCTCCGTTGTGGGCAAGAAAGCGGAAAGGCTGGCTTAAGTCCCAGGCGGGAAAGGTGTTCGTGCTGTAACGGGAATGGACGAGGCACAGCGCGCTCTTGACGAGCGGGTCGCGCAGATCAGGGAAAAACCGCTCCACCTGATACGGCATCAGGAGACCTTTGTAGGAAAACGTCCGGCTGGAAATATTGGTAATGTAGAAGAATTTTTTCTGGCTGAGCGCCGAACCGCGAACGGCATTTTCTATCTTCTTTCTGATAACGAACAACCGGCGTTCAAAATCAAGCTGGTCCATGGTGCGGGGGCCCTTCCCGACAAATACCTGCTCGATGACCGGCTGCGTATGGCGGGCGGTCTTACCGATATCGCTATCATCCACCGGGACCTTGCGCCACCCTAAAAGCGCCTGTCCTTCCCGGCGGACGGCCTTTGAAAAAGCCTCCTTACAGAATGCCCGTTCTTTGGCTTTCTGCGGCAGGAATACCAGCCCCGTGCCGTAGGACCCCTCTTCAGGCAACGGGATACGTGCTCCGGATGCGGCCTTGAGAAAAAATTCGTGGGGAAGCTGGATAAGTATACCCGCCCCGTCTCCGGTCTTAGGATCAGCGCCGGTTGCTCCGCGATGCGCAAGGCGGTTAAGGACCTCAAGGCCCTGTTTGACCAGCGTATTGGTCTTCCTGCCTTTGATATCGCAGACAAAGCCTACCCCGCAGGCGTCATGTTCGTAGCGCCGGTCATAAAGGCCTTTTTGTTCCAGCGTTTCCGGCGTTTCTTTTCTCATCTTTGCCGCTCCCGCGTTCTACTCTATACCCAATACTATTTATTATTATACCTTATACTCTTGCGTGTTAATCCCGAGTTTTTTGATCTTTGCGCGCATCGTATTCCGGTTGATCAGTCAAAGTTTTCAGATGAAAGTGCCAAACAAGTTC
>JAQTNB010000070.1 GCA_028714055.1 Candidatus Omnitrophota bacterium | reverse complement strand
ATAGTCTGCTCAAGGTCGCGCTGCAGCCCGGCGATCTCCTCGCGCAGGTCGTCGTTCTTTGCGGAAAGCTGCGTGCATTCCGAGCTTAGGCGTTCGCTTTCCGAACGCGCCTTCAGGAAGCTGTACACATAGAGCGTCCGCTTAAGCCACGCCCAGAGCGCCAGGGAAAGCGCGGCCAGCCCGCCGGAATACAGGATAAGCGTCATCATCGCGCGCACACCACTTTGTTCCTTCCTTTTTGCTTGGCCTCATACATCGCCATATCGGCCTTGAGGATCAGGTCGTTCTCTTCGGATGTGTCGTCGGGAAATGCGGTCACGCCGATGGAAACGCTGACCTGGGTATCCTGCCCCCTGATGTTTATCTTTTTCTCCGCTATCTTCAGGCGCAGGTCTTCGGCGATCGCGTGCGCTTTCTTTTTTTCCACATGGGGGAGTATCACGCAGAACTCCTCCCCGCCGAAGCGGCTGATGATCGCCCCGTAATTCTTTAAAAACGAGGATAGCACCTGGCTTGTCTCTTTAAGCACCAAGTCTCCGGCGGTATGGCCCAGGGTATCGTTTACGTTCTTAAAATGGTCCAGGTCCAGCATCAGAAGGGAGAACACGGCTTTTTGGCGGATGCTCCTTCTGGCTTCTTCCCGGATGCGCTCCAGGAAATACCCTTTTGTATAGAGCGAGGTCAGCCCGTCGTGGATCGCCAGGTCCTGGGTCTTACGGTAGAGTTCGCTGTTTTCAAGCGCGACCGCCCCGATATCGCAGATAGTCACCAGGAGCCTGAGGTCATCCTGTGTATAGAAGCCCGGCACCGGGTTATCCAGCCGCAATATCCCCAGGAAATTATGCTCGCTTAACAGCGGCGCTCCGATAAGCGACGATACCGGCCTGGTTTCCTGCAGGGTAAGCCGCTCAAGGTCAAAGCGGAAATCCCTCCTGGCGTCTTCGATCAAAAGCGGCGTGGCATGCCGCAGGATCCAGAAGTCAAAGATATCCCCTTCTTTTGCCTTGATGATCAGGCGCTTGTCGTCTTTTTTTGTCTTGAAGGCGCTCAGGTGATGGTTCTGCTGGTCGACCAGATAGAGGATACAGGCCCCTTTATGATTGGCGATCAGCGAATAGGCGATGGTGATGAGGCTGGTGCCGACGGTATCGGTGTTCAGGGCGCGGTTGAGGTTCTCGATGATCTCTTTAAGGCTGTGGTAACGGCGGATCTTCTCCTGCAGGGCCGCCTTGCTCTTGAGCCCTTTGAGGTTGGCGTCGCTTAAAATATTGAGGCGTTCCTGAAACCCCTGGCTTTCGATCTCCAGGCGGTATTTCTTCCCCGCGTTGCCGTAAGCAAGCGAGATGGCCATGATGATGTTCAGGGGGTAGAATATGAGCAGGATTATCCAGAGCTTATTCCCCAGGAGGGCGGCGCAAAAAACGGGCAGGAAAAGATAGAAAACGAAAAGAACAAAGAGCGCGGCGATTGCTTTGTGGGAAGAAGCTTTTTTAACGAGGGGGTCGAAAAGCTTGCGGCTATATAATTGTTGCTTCGGTATCCTTATCAAAAAAATGCACCTTGCTCATGTCAAAGACCAGGTCCATATCCTGGTTGATCTGCGGCCTGTCGTGCGCTCCCACGCGGGCGATGAAGGTATGCTTGCCCGTGTTGAGATACAGATAGACTTCCGAGCCCATGGGCTCGGCGACTTCGCAGTTGACCCTGACGATATTTTCAGGAGGCGCCTCCGAAACAAAAAGCTTGTCGTAGATGTCTTCGGAACGGATCCCGAAGACCACCTCTTTATCAAGATAGGGAGCAAGCGCGTCGTACATATCCTCGACGATCTTAACGGCGATCTTGCCTTCGTCGAAATAGAATTTACCGTCCTTCTTGATGACCGTGCCCGTCATGAAATTCATCGGGGGCGAGCCGATGAAGCCGGCGACGAACTTGTTCTTCGGATGGTCGTAGATCGTGATCGGATCGGTCACCTGCTGCAGGATGCCGTCGCGCATGACGGCGATGCGGTCACCCATGGTCATGGCTTCCGTCTGGTCGTGGGTGACGTAGATCATCGTGGTCTGAAGCCGGATGTGCAGCTTATGTATCTCGGTGCGCATCTGGACCCTGAGCTTCGCGTCCAGGTTGCTCAGCGGCTCGTCAAATAAAAAAACCATCGGTTTCCTCACGATGGCCCTTCCCACTGCGACGCGCTGCCTCTCTCCGCCGGAAAGCTCGCGCGGCCGGCGGTTCAGGAGCTGGCGTATCCCCAGGATCTCGGCCGCTTCATTGACGCGCTGGCCGATCTCGGCCTTGGGGTAGCGGCGAAGCTTCAGGCCAAAGGCATGTTCTCAAAGACGGTCATGTGGGGATAGAGCGCGTAATTCTGGAAGACCATCGCGATATCGCGGTCTTTGGCAGGGACGTCATTGACCCGCTTGTCCCCGATATAGATGTCCCCATCGGTTATCTCTTCCAGGCCCGCGATCATGCGCAAGGTGGTTGACTTACCGCACCCCGAAGGGCCGACAAGGACCATGAATTCCTTATTCTCGACGCCCAGGCTTATTTTATTGACGACCTGCGCGCCGCTGGCGTAAACCTTCGTGACGTTCTTAAGGCTGACTTGTGCCATCGTGAGTTATCCCCTTTTTTCAAACGTGAATAGTTTTCTAATTATACTTAAATTGCCCGGCCGTGTCAACTAAGATAATCGATGATTTTTCCGAGCGTTTCCTTCATATCCTTGCGGTGCACGATCATATCCACCAGGCCGTGCTCAAGCACGAACTCCGAACGCTGGAACCCCGGCGGAAGCTTCTGCTTGATGGTCTGTTCGATAACGCGCGGGCCGGTAAAGCCGATCAGGGCCTTAGGCTCGGCAACGATGATATCCCCCAGGGCGGCAAAAGAGGCCATGACCCCCGCCATGGTAGGGTTGGTAAGGATCGAAAGAAAGGGAAGCCCCTTCTTATGGTGGTAGGAAAGCGCGGCCGACGTCTTTGCCATCTGCATGAGGCTGTACATCCCCTCATACATCCGCGCCCCGCCTCCCGAGCCGGAGACGATCACCACGGGCAGTTTCTTCTTGGTCGCGGTCTCGATTATGCGCGTAAGCTTTTCGCCGACGACCGACCCCATCGAGCCCATGATAAAACGGGAATCCGTAACACCGATGACAAGGTCTCTTCCCCCTAACGCTCCGGTTCCGGTCACCACCGCGTCCTTTAGTCCGGTGGCAGCCTGGTCCTGCTGCAGTTTATCGGGATAGCTTTTATGCCCTTTAAAGACCAGCGGGTCTCCGGAAAGCATATCTTTGTCGGCTTCCTCGAACGTCCCTTCATCTATCAGCATCCCGACACGCTCATACGCCCCCAGCACGAAATGATACCCGCACTTCGGGCAGACCTTGAGGTTCTCTTCAAGGGTCTTGGTATAGAGCGCCTCGGAGCATCCCTCGCATTTGACCCAGAGGCCGTCGGGGATCTCTTTTTTTCTGAGGCGGACGATCGTGTATTTCGGTTTTCCAAAAAGCGCCATAAAGGTATACCTTTGGGTTAGCTCAGCCTGTTGACGACCATCCCGGAAAGGACTTTCGGGTAAAAATAAGTTGATTTGGGAGGCATCTTCTCTCCCCTTGCCGCGACAGCCATGATATTCTCCACCTTCACCGGGCTGAGGAAAAACGCTATCGCATCGGGCTCATCCGCGGCCTTGCGCACCAGTTCTTCCGCGTCAGGGCTGAAGTATATCCCCGCGCCCTCATCAGGCCGGATACAAGAGGCATCCTGCAGGATAAGGGAATTAAGGATAGAGACATCCAGGGACCTGAGTTCCGCGGGTTTATCGGCCATCAGCTTCTCAAGTATCCTGACGTTCTTCAGGCGCAGCAGCCAGAAGCGCTGCCGGTAATGCATGCCGATGACATGCTCGCTGCGGCCGGCCTTCTCCAGCATAAAGAAAAATTTGGTTTTGTCCCTTACCTCCTCCACCTCGAAACGCTCTTTCAATTTCAGCGTAAGCGCGGCCTGCTCGGGAGGGTCTATAAGCCGCACAAAGCGGTGGATCGGCAGGATGGACAGGCCCAGAGGGTCGGTATTGGTAAAATACGCCAGCACATAATTAAAATCCTCTTCCCCTGTTCCGGCACCCTGGCGCTCCTGCATCTCTCTCCTGTAGGCGCAGGCGACTTCGTAACGGTGGTGGCCGTCGGCGATGAATATGCTCTCGGCTTCCATCTTTTGCTTGATAGCATCCAGCGCCTGTGGATCGTCGATCTTCCAGAGCCTGTGCACGGTCTTCTCGTCATCCCTGACTTCCATAAAAGGCTCTTTTCCGCGGGTATACCGCTCGTCGATAAGGCGGATAACCCGCTTGGTATCCTTGAATATGACGAATATCGGGCTTAAGTTAGCTTTTACCTCCCTGAGGAGCTTGAGGCGGTCGGCCTTAGCCTCGACATGCGTATGTTCGTGGCCGTAGATAACGGATTTTTTGTCCTCAAGGCAGAGCCGCGCGATAAAGCCGTAGCGCCTCTTTTTCTCTCCGCGCAGGACATATTCCTGCGAGTAAAAATAGACCGCGGGGGCCTTATCGGAAATAAGGACGTTTTCGGAAAGCCATTTCCTGAACAGTTCCCCTGACCGGCGGTATTTATCCTCTCCCGGGACGTCTTTCCTCAGGAGGATATGGATGAAATTATGCGGGCTTAAGGCGCGGTAAAAATCCTGGCGCTCGGGAGAGATAACGTCATACGGGGGGCATACTACCTTGGAAAGGTCCTGTATTTTTTCCTGATTATAAATAATTGCCTGCAGCGGCTCTATTTTTGCCATAGGTAAAATAAACCTGCGGTAAGTGAACCGGTAAAGTCAGCCAACACGTCCAATAAAGAAGCTGTCCGGTACGGGACGAACAACTGGTGAAATTCATCGCTGAGCCCGTACAAAACGCACACTGCCAGGGCAAGCCAGAAACGCGTCTTGCGGCTCCCCCATCCATACGCCCAAAAGGCCCGGTTCATCAGGAGCCCGAAACCCAGGTATTCAAGTA
The DNA here is from genome assembly GCA_028714055.1 of Candidatus Omnitrophota bacterium. Lineage (GTDB taxonomy): Bacteria > Omnitrophota > Gorgyraeia > Gygaellales > Profunditerraquicolaceae > JAQTNB01. Next base: position 1,491 of record JAQTNB010000070.1, on the reverse strand, counting down.
TGTGCACAAGCTTGTCCTGGAAGGCAAAGACCTGCGGTATCTCCTTCCCTGGGATGGCGGAAAGATAGAAAATGATTGTAGCATAAATCAATACCGGTATCCAGTATTTAATAAAACCGGCGATGGGAGGATCTTCAGCCCTGAGAACAGGCATTGCACCCTTCTTTTGCCTTTGGGCAGGTGTTCGGCTTTGTGGGAGCGCTTTTGGACGGTTGAGGCGGAGAGCTTTTGCGGTAATCCGTGGCGTAGAAACCGCTTCCCTTAAAGATAATGCCGGCACCGCTTCCGATCAGCCGCTTGGGCTTTTTCTTGCATTTCGGGCATTTGCTGAGCGGTTTTGCGGTCATGGTCTGAAAAAGCTCGAACTTATGCCCGCAGTGCGGGCACTCATATTCATATGTAGGCATATCTTAAAAAACTCCTTTTCTCGGTATTTTACCTGAAGGTCTTTTTTATCTTATCCGCGAGGGTCTCCTTCTCAACCTCTTCCCCGGAAATACGGGCGAAGTCTTCGATAATGCGGCGCTGTTCGGCATTGAGCTTCTCGGGGATCCTAACAATCACCCTTACTAGCTCGTCGCCCTTGCCGCGGCCGTGGACATCAGGGATACCTTTACCCTTAAGCCTGAAGACCCTGCCACTCTGCGTGCCCGGCGGGACCTTCATTGCGACATGGCCGTCCAGCGTTGGTACCGAAATTTCGGCCCCCAAGACAGCCTTACTCAGCGATATACTCTGTTCCAAAAACAGGTCGTTGTCGTGACGCTGGAACACCGGATGGGGACGAACCTCGATGACCACATAAAGGTCGCCTCTGCCAGCGCTGCCTGCTTCGCCTTTACCGCGCATGCGTAGGTTGAAACCGGTGTCCACGCCCGCCGGTATGGTGACACGGATATGGTCTTCCTGACGCACCCTACCTTCGCCGCGGCACGTCGGGCACGGCGAGGTTATCATCTCGCCTTCGCCGTTGCATTTAGGACAGGTCTGCACGAACTGAAACCCGCTGCGCGCAAGCACAATCCTTCCCTGCCCCTGACACTGGGAGCAGACCGTACGCTTGGTGCCGGGTCTGGCGCCGCTGCCGCCGCAAGTCGGACAAGACTCATAGCGGGGGACGTTCACTGATTTTTCCACGCCCCGGGCCGCTTCTTCCAACGAGATGGTAACCGCGATCTCCAGGTTCCTGCCCCGCCTCCTGCTTTTGCGGCCCGAATCGGAAAATCCGAACATGCTGTCAAAAACGCTGTTCACATCGCCGCCCCCGAACCCGCTCATGAACATCTTCAAAATATCTCCCAGCCCGCCGATATCGCCGAGGTTACTCCAGTCACCGCCACGCATGATGTCCTCGTAAGCGTACTTCTGGTCTATCCCGGAGTGGCCGTATTGGTCATAGAGCGCGCGCTTCTGGGCGTCGGAAAGGACCGCGTAGGCTTCGGATATCTCCTTGAACTTCTCTTCGGCCTCTTTTTTCTGCTCCTGCGGGAC
>JAQTNB010000069.1 GCA_028714055.1 Candidatus Omnitrophota bacterium | reverse complement strand
ATTCCCCCGCGTGGTCGGATCGCCGTAATAAAGCTCGGTAAACGACGGAAGCCTGATGTGAGAGGATAGCGCGCTGCGCACATAAAACCCCTCCCAAACCTTCCAGTGCCCCTTGAGGCTATACATAAGCGAGTCCGCGGGCCTTGTGCCGTCATCCAGGCGCACGGCGCCCTCTAACGACACCGCGTTACCGAGGGAGCGCGCCGCATCCAGATAAAAACTGCTGCGGCTGCGCGCATGCGCCCCCAACTGCGTGGAATGGATACGTTCAGCCGTATATTCCGTGCCTACGCCCAGCGTGTCCAAAAATCCGGGCCGCGCCTGGAGGCGCAATCCCGGCACATACGTATCCGTGCGGTGATGATTAAGATACAGGCTGCGTTGGCCGCTTTTATCCAGCATAAACTTATCAAAATGCCTCCGCCAGGAAAATCCCGGCTTGACCTCGATGTGCTCGAGCTCAAACCCGGCATCCCCGGAAAGAAAAATTGTCTTGGTCCACTCCCGCGAAGGATAACCCCTGCCCGGCGTATAGAAATCGTATGCCCCGAATTCTTTTTCCTGGTATCCGGCATTCACGCCGTAATGCTGCCCAGGCAGCTCAAGCGACCAGGCGGAAGTCGCCGTCAATGACCGCAGGTCGGTATCGTCCCGGAACCCATCCTTTTCTTTAGACTCAAGGGAAAAGCGCACTCCCATATCTTTATTGCTTCGGGTGATGCTGGCAAGTTGTGTATGCGACTGATGCAGGCCTATCCGCGATTCAAAAACCATCCCGGTAACATCGGGCTTTTTTGTGGTTATTGCCAGCGACCCTCCGGTTGCGCCTGATCCGGCAAGCGGGGAACGCGCGCCCGGCATGACCTCTATCGCCTGAATATCTTCTTTTGTCAACGGAAGGTCGCAGTTAAAATGCCCGCTTTGGGGATCGTTGGCGCGATGGCCGTCAACAAGCAGCAGAACGCCCTCAAAGGAGGACGCGCGAAGGGAGAAATCCGCCTGAGCTCCTTCATCCCCCCTGCGCTGGATATCGACAGGCGCGTAGCGCAGGGACTCGATGACCCCTGCGGGAGAAAAGACATCCAGGCCCTGCCGGTCCACAAGGTAGTTTTCCTTTAAGCCTGCGTCCCTGACCACCACGATAGGCTCAAGGCCGACTTCATCCTGGCCGAAAGCCGCAGCAAAGAGGAAAAGAATAAAAAAACCGCATATCGCTTGAGCGCGCATGCGGCCATTATAGAAAACGTAAAAGGAAATGTCAACCTGTTATTTAATTATAGTTTACAATCGGTATTCCGAAAGCGAAAGCTAACGGCAATGGACGATATCGCCGGAGGTGATCTTTGTATGCACCCCGGAATCGAGGCGCAGCAGAAGTGCGCCGTCGAGGTCCACGTCAACCGCCTCTCCTTCCAGGTGCTGTTGAGAAGAGACGATGCGCACCCTCCTGCCGAGCGTCGTGCTATAGGCCCGCCACTGATCGATCACGTCGGCGCTCCCTGAACGCTGCAGGCGGCCGTAATCCTCCTCGATCTTACGGAATATCTCCCGCAGGAGCTCCGCACGGCTGACATGGGCGCCGGAATGCTCATACAAGGAGGTCGCCCCCGGAGGGAGCGACTTTCCGTCGTTATTCACGTTGAGCCCCAGGCCGGCGACCACAAAGCGGGTAATGTCCATCTCGGCATTCAGTTCCGTGAGGATCCCCCCGAGCTTTTTGTTATTCAGGAAAATATCGTTCGGCCATTTGATCTTTGCGTCAAGCCCGGCCACCTCCTTGATCGCCCGGCAGACGCCCACGGCTACCAGAAGCGTCAGGACCGGGGTATAAAGCGGCGGCAGATCCGGCCGCAGGATCAGGGACATGTATATCCCCTTGTATTTCGGCGACGACCATTGCCTGCCAAGCCTGCCCCTGCCCTTGGTCTGCGCTTCAGCCACGACCGCCGTCCCTTCGGAGGCGCCGTCGATGCCTGCCTGCAAAGCCGCATCCATGGTGGAAGCGACGCTTTCCAGATACAGGATGTTCTTGCCGATATATCCGGTATCCAGGCCGTAACGCAGCTCATACGGGTAGAGCCTGTCCGGAGAAGAAGCCAGCCGGTAACCCAGATGCGGCACGGCGATAATATCGTAGCCGGCGTCCTTGAGGTCCTGTATGTGTTTCCAGAGCGCCTGGCGGCTGATCTTCAAAGACCCGCTTATCTCTTCCCCGGAAACGAAACCCTGGTTATTTTTGAGGCGTGCGAGTATCTTTTCCTGCATGGTTATTTTTTATCGTAAAGCGGCGACATTGCGCGCAGTTTTTCAACGACCGGCGGCAGATGCTCCAATACCGCGTTGATATCATCCTCCGTCGTCCATCTTCCCATGGTGAACCTGAGGGACCCGTGCGCGATATCGTGCGGCAGGCCGATTGCCAGTAAAACGTGCGAAGGCTCCAAGGAAGTGGAGGTGCAGGCAGACCCGGTTGAAACGGCGATCCCCAGCATATCGAGGTTCAAAAGCATGGATTCCCCTTCGATGTAGCGGATGGAGAAATTGACGTTATTCGGCAGCCGCTTAAGGGGATGCCCGTTCAGGCGGATGTCGCTGATCTTTGCCTGGAGCCCGGCAATGAGGCGGTCGCGCAAGCCCGACTGAAAAGCGGCCTCCTCCGCCATCTTGCGGCGGCAAAGCTCTATCGCCGCGCCCAATCCCACGATCCCGGGCGTATTCTGCGTCGATGCGCGCCTGCCTTTTTCCTGGTCTCCTCCGCGCAGGAAATTCTCCACGCGCGTGCCTTTGCGTATATAGAGCGCTCCGACGCCTTTGGGGCCGTAGAACTTGTGCGCGGAAAGCGAAAGCATGTCGGCTTTCAGCTCATCCACGTTGACCGGGATATGGCCTACGGTCTGCACGGCATCCGTATGGAAATACACACCCTTCTGGCGGGCGATCGAACCGATCTCGGCGACCGGCTGGATGGTGCCTATCTCGTTATTTGCGTGCATTATGCTGATAAGGATGGTCTTGGAGGTGATCGCCTTTTTTACGTCAGCCGGGTCAACCAGCCCTTCTTTATCGACGGCGATCTCGGTGACCTCAAAACCCTGCTTTGCCAGGAATTTCAAAGGCTCGCTCACCGCGTGATGCTCGATCCGGGAGGTGATGATATGGTTGCCTTTGTCTTTCTGGGCATATGCCGTGCCGATGACCGCATGGTTATTCGATTCGGTGCCTCCGGAGGTAAAAATGATCTCTTCCGGTCTTGCCCCCAGAAAATCAGCCAACTGAACACGCGCGTCCTCCATCCCCTTTTTTGCCTCCTGGCCAAAGGCATGGATGCTCGAGGGATTGCCGAAGCGCTCGGAAAAATAAGGCTCCATCGCCTTAAGGACTTCAGGGTCAGTGGGGGCTGTCGCCGCATAATCCAGATATATCCGTTTTGTCATCGTGACCTCGCTTTTTACTTCGTGAACCCTGCGTTCTTCTTTGGCAGCGCAAGCGCTTCATTCAGGCTGCCGCTGCGATACCCGAGAAGGTCAAGCGTTACGTGAGAGTAACCGAGCTTCTGCAATGCCCGGTAAACCTTTATCCGGGCGCCGATCAAGGCAGGCAGGTCCTTGGCAGGGACCTCGATACTGCAGAGCGTATCGTAGTGCCTTGCCCTGACCTGAAGAAAGCCCATGCGTTTAAGGGCGTGCTCCGCCCTCTCGATCCTTTTGAGCGCCGATACGCTGATCCGCCGGCCATAGGGTATACGCGAAGCAAGGCAAGCCTGAGATGGCTTATCCCAGGTCGCCAGGCCCAGAGACCGGCTGATCTTCCTTACGCCGTCTTTGGCGATCCCCGCTTCCTGAAGAGGCGAGCGCACGTGAAATATTTTTTTGGCTTTTGAACCGGGCCTGAAATCACGCAGGTCCGAGGCATTGCTGGCATCGGCGATGAAATTCAGGCCGTGTTTTCTGCGCAGCCGCTCAAGCCGGCTGAAAAGTTCATATTTGCAATAAAAACACCGCTCGGGAGGGTTTGCGCGGAATTCCTCCTGTCCCAGCTCTGTGGTCCTGATGACCTGATGCCTGACGCGTAACGCCCGAGCGAACCTACGGGCCCTTGTGAGTTCCTCTGCCGGATAGGTCGCAGAGGCGGCAGTAACGGCGACCACCCTGCGGCCAAGAGTGTCCGCGGCAGCCTTCAATAACAGGGTGCTGTCCGCCCCTCCGGAATATGCCACCAGGAGAGAATCCATACGCTTAAGGATGCGGCAGAGCTTACGCAGTTTCCGCGCCGCCGCAGAAGAAGACAGGCGCATTAAAAATGGACTTCCATCGCCCGGGTAGGGCAGATCTTGACGCAGAGCTCGCAGGCGATGCATTTGGCGTCATCAAAACTCACCTTGCGGGTGGCAGGGTCTATGGCAAGCGCCAGCGTAGGGCAGATAGGCACGCATACGCCGCAGTCCGTGCACTTGGCCTCATTGCGCACGACATCCTGGCTGAGCGGCTGGATCTTCACCCCGCAGGACTGCAGGTACATAACGCCTTTATCAAAATTTTCTTCGCTGCCGGAAAGTTCCAATACCATAAGCCCTTCTTCCTGCGGCGTCACCGAGGCCTTCAGTATATTGAAACTCAGGTCGAAATCCTTTACTAATTTATAGACCAGGGGCTGGTCGACCAGCCGGTGAGGAAAATGCAATACGATACGTTTAGAGGTCATAACGGCTTTACTCCCTGTTTCGGTTACGGCGAAAAGAACGGCCTTTCTTTCAGCGGCCTGCAGGTATACCCGGACTCAGCGCCGGGCAGCGGGGCCTGCGGCTCGCTCAGGAAAAATTCTCCCTTTTGGATCCTGCTTTTAAGCTCTTGAGATATCTCTTTGGCCTTTGCGTAGCTGGAAAGCGCGCCCGTCGGGACTTCGCTGCCGTTCACAATGATCTTCCCCGACTTAAGCTGGGCGTAGTTGACTTCCCCGAGCGATTCGGGGGCCATCTGCGGATAGGCGGCGCTGTAATCCACGATGCGCGCATAGATCTCTTCGTCCCGCACGGCGGCAGAGGCGCAGACCTCCTCGTCAAGCAAAGGGATAGGAACGCCGATGCCGACGCTCAAAGACACGCCGTAACCGAGCATACTTGAGCCCATCAGCCAGCGCGGGTTCATCTCCTTGAGGTCTCCGATGACCGCCAGGGTCCCTGCCGGCGCCTCGGGAGTACCGTTGTCTTTTCTCTTCACCGCCGGGTTATGCTGGGTGCCGTGCCAGATGATATACCCGCTTGCCCCTCCCAGGAATATCCTGGTCCCGATGCCGATAGTCCGGTAATGCGGGTCTTTCAGGAGCGGGGAAAGCTGCCCTGCCGAGCAGTAATTCGCGTTGCCCAGGCGCGGCTTAAGCGCCCCCATATAGGTATAGAGCATCTTATCGGAAAGATTGACGGCAACATTGTAATTCTGATAACAGTTACGGATATTCAACAGGACCGCTTCGTTAAGGTCGCGGATATTGATCAGGGTCTCCAGTTTTTTACGCGGATAGCAATCGGTCGCGTAACCCGTCGCCTCAAGGCGGATATCCTTTCCCGAAACCAATTCCTGGATGACATGCCCTCCGCCATATTTGAATTCGCCGGGGAATACTTTATTGCGCGGGTCATCGTCGGGAAGGGCGGTCGCGCCCAGGAAGATATCCGTCGCGGCCAGGCCGCAATAAGCCGGGATATCGTTGAGCTTACAGCTCCCCCCTCCCACCTTGATCCTGGGTTTTGAATGGCCTATGTTAAAATAGGCGCCGCTTGAGCACATGGGGCCGAAGGTCCCGGTGGTGACGACATCGACCTCCCGGGAGGCCTTGGCTACCCCCTTCTTTGCCACCAGGTCTATGATCTCCTCGGCAGTAGCAACGACGACCTGGCCTTTTTTGATCTTTTCATTGATCTCTTTGATGCTTCTCATCGTTATAAAGCTACTATCTCTTTGATTTCCGGGACTTCCTGTTTTAAGATCCTTTCGATCCCCATCTTAAGCGTCATCTGGCTCATCGGGCAGCAACCGCAGGTGCCGGTAAGGCGCAGCTTTACCACGCCGTCGGCGCTGACGTCCACCAGGTCCACGTTGCCGCCGTCTGCCGCCAGCATCGGCCGGATCTTATCCAGTGCTTTTTCCACTTTTTCTCTCATCTGAAAAACTCCTTCCTTTACGTGTCGATCTGCCTTTTATAATGCGTAAATTATATCACCGGCCCATTGTCAAAACAATAAGAATATGACGATAAATTACAAATAACAAAGAAATTACCTGTCTGCCGAAGGCAGGCAATAACCAATATTCAATCACCAAACACTAGAATCTTAAAGCCATACATAGTTCTACCTGATACGCATGGTCCACCTTGCCATCCCCCCGTATATAGGGGCTCAGGACGCTTCCTCCGGTATCATCGCGCTCAGTGCGGTAGAATTTCCCGGGTATAAAATATCCGGCAAGGAATTCGATCGTCGCATGAGGGTTAAGCACATAGTCGATATAAAGGTCTGCCTCGTATCCCAGCTCGCGCGATAAATATTTACCTTCTCCATCCCATGTGCCCACGGGCCTTTCAAAAGCGTTCAGGTAGAAAACGAATACCGAGATATCCAGCCGTTCGGTCGGTTTATAGCCGATGCCG
>JAQTNB010000068.1 GCA_028714055.1 Candidatus Omnitrophota bacterium | reverse complement strand
GCCGCCTGCTTTGCCCGGAGGATTGTTATCTCTATCGCGCCTTTGGCCTGTCTGCTGTCCGCCGCCTTTGCCGCCCCCTTGCTGTCCGCCGCCGCGCTTGCCGCCGCCTTGCTGCGCATAAGCGCTTATTTCACATAGGATAAAAACCGATACTACCGCTAAAACAAGAAGCACTATCCGTTTTCGCATAGCCTCCTCCTTTTTTAATAATGGCTTTTATTATATTCCGTTTTTTTTACTTAGCAATCTATTTTCTTTAGCTGCAATGCTCCCTAAAAACCCAGGATTACCAAGGTCAAATCATCAAAAAGCCGGCCCTTTTCGCTAAAGCCCTCATGCCGGCGCCTAAGCTCCGACAATATGCCCTCCGGCGCTTTGCTGCGGCCGGCCCAGAACGCTTCTTTGAGCCTCTGAACCCCAAATTCCTGGTTTTTACGGTTACGGGCCTCGGTCCAGCCGTCCGTATACATGAGGATCTTATCCCCGGGCTGAAAAACCGCGGAATATGTTTTATAGGAAGCGCTGCCCGACAAGCCCAACGGAGGGCCGGAGGCAGCCAGGGCCTCTGTCAAGGTATCCGTTACTTTATGATAACAAAACAGCGGCATATGCCCTGCGCATGCTCCTTGCCAGGTGTTTGCTTTTGTATCCACGACCAGGTACTGGCCGGTTACAAAACGGTCTTTAAGGATGGCGCTGAGCTGATCGTTCAGGGAAGACAAGACTTCGGCAGGGTCGCGGGAATCCCGGGCAAGGACCCGTAAAAGAGAGATGGTCTGCGCCATGACCAAAGAAGCAGAGACGCCTTTGCCGCTTACATCGCCGATAAAAACCCCGAATACCGCCTCATCCAGGCTGATAATATCGTAGAGGTCGCCTCCCACGAACCTTGCAGGTTCAAGATAAGAACAGATACCGATACTGCCCAGACGGTTGGCATCGGCAGGAAGGAAGCTGCGCTGGATAGAGGCGGCGATCTCCAGCTCCTTTTCAAGGATACGCCGTTTCTGCTCCTCTGCAAAGAACTTGCGCAATAGTATAGCCACATAGACAAACGCAATGGTCGCCAGAGGAAGGAAGAGATCGCCGAAAACGCCCGAGAGCGAAAAAACGAGCCAGGCAAAGCCGGCACAGAGAAGGCCAAGCGCGCAGGAAGAAAAAAAGGCGGCCAGCGGCGCAAGGCCTAAACATATCTTGATGCTTAAAAGAAAAATACCGGTATTGATAAGAGACCTGGGAAAAAGAGACAGGCGCCTGAGAAACGCGCGGCGCAGGATACTGTCACAGGCGCTTGCCTGCACGCCGACCATCGGATAGGCGGTATCAAACGGATTAGCCCGCAGCTCCGAGGTCCCGGTTGCCGTCAACCCGACAAAACAGACCGCACCCTTTAACGCGCCCAGGTCGATCTGCGGTTGAATGCCTTTCTGGCGGTCGGTGTATGATTTAAGGATGTCAAAATATGAATAATGCCTGAAGGTCTTTGACCAGGCGCCGGGATAATTCACCCAAAACTCCCCTGTAGGATCAAGCGGAATGACGTGCCGCGTTCCCAGGGAAAGCCTTCCCGGATCAAACCGCATCTCCTGCGGCATAATACCCAGGCGGGCCGCGGCAACCGCAAGCCCTAACGACGGGAAAACTTCGCCCTGATATCGCAGCAAAAGCGGCAGGCGGCGGACCTTTCCGTCGGGATCGACAATGACGTTGATATGGCCTGTCCGGGCAACCGCCGGCCTGAGCCCCTGGCTGATCCCTCCCAGGACCTCTACCGGCCGAAAGGAATCTTTCTCTTTTTCAAGCTTAAAGGCATACGGAAGCACTGTCGATGCCGATATACGCATTGCCTCGGCGAGGATCCCGTCGGATTCAGACGGCTCGCTCAAAAGCAGGTCAAAGGCAACCAGGCTTGCCCCGGACTCATGCAAAACCTTAAGCAGCGCGGCATGAAAGTCCCTGGAAAGAGGCCACTGGCCCAGGTTCTTCAGCGTATCATCGGATATCTCGATGATCACAATTTCGGGATCGGCAGCCTGCGCAGGCCTTGTTTTCATCAACAGGTCATAAAAAAACATCTCCTGTGTTCTGAAAACTTCTGAGGAGGAGAACCAGACGATCAAAAGAATACAAAGGGCAGGTAAAAGATAGGTAAGCTTTTTCATACCTTACCGGCGCCGGGTGCCTTTCGGTGCTCCCTTTTGGGAATTAGGAACACTCTTTGCGGGGTTGCTTCCCTGCTGTTTTTTTGTCGTCCCTTGAGGCTGCAAGACCTTGTCTCCCTTAAGTTGCTGCTGAGGCTTACTCTCCTGGGGACTTTTTATTACCGCCCCTTCCTGCTTGCCGGATATCGTGCCTTCTTGTTGCTGCGGTTTCAAATGTTTTTGCGCATCCGGCTGGACGCGCTTTTCTCCTTCGCGGCTGATAAGCTTATCCCGGGTATCCGGCTGCTGCCCTTCTTTTCGCGGCCCGGCCATAGAATCAAAAATCGGCTTTTCTTTTCCTTCACCGGGCATATTCCCGGCACCGGGCTTTCCTTTTTCTCCGGCAGGCCCTTTCTTTTCTTTAAGCTGCTGAATAAAATCCTTTCGGTCAAACTGCGGCCGGTACATCCGCCTGACCGCTGCTTCGCTTCCGCGCTGGCGCACGTCAAACTTAACCTGTTTCCACTCCTGCTGCCTTATCGCGGGTATCGGCTGCGGCGGCCTCGGTTTTTCAAATTTACGGATCGTGGTCATCTGCCCGGCATTCACGGGAGTGGATTCGCGGGATACGGATCCGTTTGCCTCAAAATGACGCACATACGGCACATCCTCTACCGCCTCGATATCCGTCCCCTCATCGGTCACCTTAGTCACCCAATCGGTTCCCCGCGCGCCCGAAACCGCGGTGGGAGTGCGTATTTCAAACGCGCTTTCCGAGGGTAAAGAACTGATAGAGGCAAATATCTCGCCGCAGGTCATCTCAAGCTTCTCATCTCCAGAAAAAACGGCCTTTGCTTCGGTATTTTCGCTCAAACGCAAGAGATTGGTATTGGCTTCATTAAACGATAATTCCGCGGAAGCACCGCTCCCGGTCTTTACCGAATCCCCTGCCTCAAGGATCATCCCTTCCTCGCCCTGCGTATATTCCCCGGCATCCGCAAACAAGACCTCTACTGTTCCCGAAACATAGGTCAACTCGGCTTGTTCGGCCAAAAGAGACGCGGGGAAAAGACAACCCGTAAAAAAAGCAACCAGGAACGCAAAAGATAATTTTCTCAGACTCATTATTGCCGCGATCATAGCTTTAATCCTTCGCAGAAATCCCCGGGCTTTACCCAAGGGATGAATGGAATTGTGCATTTTCTACTCAGGAGGAAGCCCCGGACTTAAGTCCGAGGGGCTTCACTTACCCTCCGACTTTCTTATTATACTATGGCGATCCGCCAATGCAACCTTCCTCGCGCACGCATGACTACAATACAAATAGATCAAAACGCCAAATACACCCGGGCTTTCAGAAACAGTTTGCTGGACTTGCCTAGGTCATCGAGAGAGCGGATCCTGGCCCCTTTTTGCCGCAAGGCGAGTATCCGCGAAACCATGACCTCGCCGAACCCCGGGACCCGCAGCAGGCGGCGCGCATCGTCTTTATTGATGTTAACCGGGAAAAATTCCGGGTGCGCCTTTGCCCACATCTCTTTGGGGTCGCTCGCCAGGGAAAGATTCCCTCCGGCCTCAAGCGGGATCTCTTCGGCCGAAAAGCCGTATTTCCTGATCAGCCAATCCGCCTGGTAGAGCCGGTGCTCGCGTGCCAGCAGGTCTCCGTTGCTAAGACGAGAGTTTTCTCCGGGAAGCCTCAGCGCACCTTTGCCGCGCTGGTATGCGCTAAAGTATATGCGGTTTAAGCCCAATTCCCGGTATAGCCTCCATGAATAGCCGATGATCTCTTTGTCTGTCTCATCGGAAGCCCCGACAACGAATTGCGTGGTATGTTTGACCCCCTGGTAGCGAGAGCCCCGCGAAGTCAGGCGGCTGATCAGGGTGATCGGGCGGATGATGTCACGGCCGTAATCCTTGGTAGTGCTCAGGTGCCTGAAATGCTCTTCGCCGGCCGTCTCGATATTGAGCGATACGGCACTGGCAAGGCTTAGGGTCTGGCGTATCGCCGCCTCGGAGGCGCCCGGGATGACCTTAAGATGAAGGTATCCCCTGAAGTGCGACCTGCGCAGGATCGCCGCGGTGCGGTTGATGCGTTCCATGGTGACGTCGGGGTTGCCGATGACGCCGCTGCTTAAGAAAAGTCCGCTGACTTTGCGGCTGCGGTAATAGGAAAGGAATGTCCTGGCTAATTCTTCGGGGGCGAGGCTGCAGCGCTCCGCGTCCGACCCTGCCCGCAACGGGCAATACGCGCAGTCATTGACGCAGGTATTGGAAAGCAGGGTCTTAAAAAGGTAGGTCGTGCCGCCCTGGGGAAGCACCACCGGATAGATCCACTTATTCTCTTTGGAGCGGCGGCGGTGCTCATCCTGGCTTGTGCCGCAGGCGCAGGCAAGGTCATATTGCGAATCGCGGGAAAGGATATTGAGCTTCTCGAGGGTGTCGGGGGATTTTTTGATCAATAACGGCATCGCTGCCTCCGCCGCCTGAATTACCGGCAACTATTTAAAAACGCGCATAAAGACTGCATGATCTGCCGGGGAGCAGGCGGACAGCCGGGGATGTGAAACGTAACGGGAAGAATATTCTGCACGCCCGAACAGGTATAATAGGAACCCGCGAACGCCCCTCCTGCTGCGGCGCATTCGCCCATGCTAATGACGAATTTCGGCTCAGGCATAGCGTCGTAGGTTTTTTTCAGGGCAAGCGCCATGTTCCGGGACACCGGGCCCGTGACCAGCAGGGCGTCCGCGTGGCGCGGAGATGCGACAAAATCTATGCCAAAACGCTGGATATCATAGATAGGGTTCAAACAGGCGATGATCTCCGATTCGCAGGCGCCGCAGGAGCCGGAATCCACCTGGCGGATGTGAAATGACCTTCCGAATCTGGCATGGATGAGCTTACGCAGCTCCTCTCCGACTTCTTGCGTCTCGTTGTCGCGGGCGCAATCAGATGCGCCAAAGGGGATTGTCACCCTTCCCTTGATAAGCCTGTTTTTCACGATATGCAGGTTCATAGGTCGTTTGCCGAATATGAAAGGTCAAAGCTTTTATTGCAGAGCGGAAAATCAGGGATGATGTTCCCCAGCACCGCAAACGCCAATCCTTCCCAGTTCTGGAATGACGGGTCAACGATCTTGCAGCGCAGGAGCCTGCCGTGCGCGTCCAGCCGCGTCCAAACACGCAGCGGCCCGCGCCAAGCCTCAACACAGCCTAACGCAAACCCTTCTTTCTCCTGCACCGCGGATCGTAAAGGCGTATCTGATGAGCTAAGCTTATCCAGGCATTGCCGTATAAGGCCCAGCGACCCGTCCACTTCATCACAGCGCACCTTCAGGCGCGCAGCCACATCCCCTGCCTGTCCTTTGGCCGCCGTAAACGACAGGTCCCGGTAGATGCTTGGCAGGTCCTTACGCATATCAAGCGCGATACCGCTTGCGCGAGCTGCCACACCGGTTATATTTAAGTCCCGGGCGGTTTTGGTGCGTAAGATCCCGGTCGCATCAACCCGGTCCATAAAGGAGACGCTGGAAAAAAGCATTTTCTGAAGCTCAAGGAAATCTTTTTCTATCCCTGCAAGCTCACTGCGTATCAATCCCTGTTTCTGAGCGTCGATATCCGAGCGGATGCCGCCGACCGTATTGACCCCTTTGAGATACCGGGAGCCGCATAAATCCCCGTTAAGCCGCAGGAGCCTCTCTTTGATCATGGCGGCAAATTGCGCCGGGAAGCTGAAACCCACATCCAGGGCAATACCACCCATATCATTGATATGATTATACACCCGTTCAAGCTCAAGGTATATAACGCGTATCAACTGCGCCCTGGCCGGGGCCTTGCAGCCGGATATCTTTTCAACGCTTTGGCAGAAAGCCCAACTATACCCAAACGCCGTATCGCCGCTGATGCGTTCGCAAAGGTCTGCCGCCTCAAGGAAGGTCTTTCCCTCAAGGAGCTTTTCGATCCCCCGGTGCGTCCAGCCGTGGCGTATCTCAAGGCTGATGATCGGTTCGCCTGCAACGCTGAAACGAAAATGCCCCGGCCCGATGATCCCGGCGTGCACCGGGCCCACCGGCACCTCAAATATCCCCTCGCCTTCCACGCGATGGAACCGGTACTGTCCCTGCCCGGCAGATCCTTCCTGCGGAGGCGTAAAATCTTTACGTAAGGGATAATACCCTTCCGGCCAGATTTCATCGTGCAGACGGAGCCTTCGAACGTCGGGGTTCCCCTGCGGCATGATCCCGAACATCTCTTTCATCTCGCGCTCAAAAAAAGCGGCAGAATACATCTCTTTGGCAAGCGACGCAAAAACCGGCTCCCCGGCCTCGACATCCCGGCATAACACGACCCATGACCGCCGGCCGCTATCCAGGAATACGCAATACAGCCGGAATTTCCCCGATTCGGCGCGCAGGTCCTGCGCAAAGAACATCATCACCCCGGAATCAAGACGCTTGTGCAGCGCTAAGGCCGCCCGGGCAAAATCGTCGTTTTCAACCGTCAGGTACAAT
>JAQTNB010000067.1 GCA_028714055.1 Candidatus Omnitrophota bacterium | reverse complement strand
GCGGAAGAACATGGCCCCAGTTAAGGGGATTACCGGCGATCGGAAAAAATCCTACGTTGATCTCCCGCTCAAGGTCATGCAGCCTGGGGTCGTCGTCTTCCGGAGAATGCGCCAACAGGTTGACTTTGGCAAAGATATCGATATCCTGCGCTGCCGCTTTCTCGGCAAGGCCGGCAAACGTCCTTTCAAGCGCATGGTAGAGCCTGGAAAGAAAGGCAACCTTCTTTTCCGCTACATGCACGTCGTATTGCCTAATGGTACCCTGGATATACTGCCAGGCATTCTGAACGGTTGCAAAAGAAACGGCGCCTAAAGACAGGTTTATCTTGATCGGATTCTCTTCATGCGTGCGGGTAGGATTCAATACTGCCCAGATGTCATGGGCGATCTCTTGAGCGGTTGCATCTTCGGGGACAATGATATAGGTAATGCCGTTCTGACGAGTGTTTGCAACACCAAGGCCCCAGACAGGAGGAGCCCTGACAAAAATTATCGCTGCCGAGGAGAGGCTGCGGCTCATTTCATCTGCTTCGCTGCCAAAGAGGTGAAGTGCTTCCCGTATCTTTTTTGAATTCCTGTTCAAAGTTGCCCAGGTGATGATGGGGCCATATTGCGCCTCCATCACGGTAACGGTACGGTCGATCTTGCCTCTTGAGAGCCCGCGTGAGGAAGCATCGAGTGCTGCATTCTTCAGTAACGCAACGATCGCGGCGATGATGGCGGCACCGATACCCGAGCCGTCATGGGTGATTGCCATAGAGATACGCGCGGCTTTGTCCGCCCCTAAAAGATCGATAAATGCTACCTCGATGTTTTCGGCAAAATGCGGGTATTTTTCATAGATACTGCCGTCAACGGCGATTACGTGGGATTTGGTTATGCCGGGGTCTGCTTTTTCGATAGTGGCAACCAGCGTTGGAGCGGCAACCCTTGCGGCCCGTAAGGATATCAAGCCGCATATCTGCTGCAGGGCCTTTGCCTCTTCAAAAGTTACGCCTTCGATCCCCAGCCGCCTCATCTGCATCCTCACCCCCCAGCGGTTTGAGGAGCGGTCGCGCTCAATGACCGACATGTGCTTAGTATCAAAAGCGTACGGGGTAGTAAGCGCTTCCGAAGTCCTGCCGCCAAAGAGCAGGCCGCGGGAGATCAGATCCAACAAGATGAGCCGGGTGACTTCACCAAGGTATTTGCCGGAGACCATCTTCTCCTGCCACTGCCTTCCCGGATTAACTGAATCTTCATCCAGAAGGCGGTCATAGGGAGTCAGGGGAAGGTTACGGTTGAAATTGCCGGATTCCATGTTGATGATCATAAATTCACCAGTGTATGCGCCGATCGCCTTGGTAATCGCGGAGACCGGCAGCCTCACGCAGGCATTGGTGCCGGTACCGAGGATCACGGCGATATCGCATAAGGTATCAAGGTAGGCGCGGGCAACCTGTGTTCCCACCGTGTCATTATCCAGGGAGACAACCTTCACCCTTGCAACGCCGTTGCGCTGGAATGCCTGCTCAAGAAGCTCGATCAGGTCTTCCCCTTCAACGCCGCTGGCTGAAAAACCTTTGGTCCAGACAATAAGCGAGCCCTGATCGATTGCAGCCTGCTCTATGGGGAAGCTAAAAGTATAGCCTAATTCGTATGAGCCCTCATAGCCGTATTCCTTAAGGAAGCTCTTCACGTGCTTGGCGACGGCATCAAAAAGGGCTTCCCCGCTTGTGGTGATCTGCTTTTGGGTGAGCTTGAATTTCTTGACCGTGACAACCGGCGCCGAGCCGTCGCCTTTAAGCTCAACCATCAACACCCTAAAGTTCGTTCCGCCGAGGTCTAATGCCAGGAATAAACCCTTTTCTTTGCCGGTGGGGTTATCCGTATATGAAGGAAGCATACGTAAGGAGCTTAAGCTTCCTGCAAGGCCGCGCTCCATCTCTTCCAGGAAGGCTGTGACGATATCCTGCATATTGGAAGCACTAACCTCAAGGCTTTCTCTTAGGTGCAGCAGGGCTTCGGATAAACTCATTTCAGGCATGCGCAAAGCTGTCAAATCATCTTTGATAAGTTCGGCTGCCCCTTCATCGAGTACGATGGTGACGTTGGCATGGCGCTGCAGGATGGATGCGGGAACATCCTCCGTTACCGGGCCAAGAAGGGCGGCACGCACAATCGAAGCTTTTTTAGGCTTATTGGCAAAGAAGAACAAGTGCCTGCCTTCAAAGATATCCGCCATACCCATGGTATAGGCGTAAGGGTTATCCCGTATACCCGGATAATCTGCTTCGTTTGCAAGGATAGTACTCTCATCCACCCTTATCTCTTGCATCCTGCCTGAGAAGCTTGAATAGTGCGGCGGTTCATTAAAAGCAAGGTGGCCGTCCATACCCACACCCAAAAGTACGATATCAGCACCTCCCAGCTCGCGTAAGGTCCGCATATAGCCGGCAAGGTTTGGATGTGCGCCGTTAACGTAGTGGATATTCTCAGGAGGAATGGGTACTTTGGAGAAGATATTCGTATGGAGGAAGTATGCGAATGAATAGGGGCTATCCGTAGGAAGCCCCTTGTATTCATCCAGATGGAACGCCCTGACCCTCACCCAGTCAATGCCGGTCTCTTTTGAGAGAAAATCAAGGAAGAGGACCATGGTATTGCCGGTTGCAAAGACGATATTGACAAAACGCTCAGGATCTCTTTGCAGACGCCTGATCTCCTCGGCCACCAGGTATGCGGTGGTGCGGGCAAAGGAGCCTGCTGAGACCACGTGCACGCGCATCATCAGCTGCGTATCGCGCATTGCCTCATCTTCATCGCGCAGCCCCTTGGCAATATGACTGATCAGTTCATGGTAAAGTATCTCTATCTGCTTTGCTTCGGCGAGGTCGAAGAAATACGGGTGGAGGTAGACGGTCCTGGTGTCGATATTACAGGCTGCAACGTTGCCTTGGGTGAAGGTAAGGTCGGTAGTGATGACAATGACCCATGAGGATAATACGGGAGGCGCGCGGCCCAGCATCCTCTTTAAGGCTTCCAGGCGTTTCCTGATTGCTGCCTGTTCGGCCTTAAGCTGTGCAGGGATACTTTTAGAAAGCGCAAAACCGGAAGCCTGGATAGTGGCGACGGTCTTCTGTGTACCGAAGCGTGCTTCTGCTTGTGCCTGGGAAACAGGACCAACGGCGAGGGGGAAACTCAAATTCCCTGATTGCCGGATAAGCTCAAGGCGCACCTCGATGTCCCACGGTGCGCCGGTCCTGGTGATCACGACGCGCACGTCTTGCAGACGGATACCTGCGGCAAGCAGGCGGCGGATCAGGCTATCGATGTAGGCTTTAAGCGTAGGATAGGTATCAGGCTTGCCTTGCAAGTAACCTGCGCGCATTATCCCGCCTTCGGGCAAGACATAGCTCTTTGCGCTTGCGCCTGCGCTAAAGCATATCCCTTCGTTTATTACGGGAATGTCCACGGCAAAAGTAAACTGGGTGGCATAGCCGGTGCGCTGATGCACTCCTCTTTCCAAACGCCTCAAAGCCTCGGGCAATCCGCAAAGATCAGCTTCAATGTCATCCTTTATCTCAAGCCAAAGCATTTCTTCTTTACGGATAATTCCCAGTGCTGCAAGAATAGCGCTGGGATCGCTCAAGTCCTTGATCAGGTAATCCGGCCTTACCTCCGCCATGGCGTCAAAATGCTCCATGCGGCTCAATACGCCTGCGGCAAGGCATGCCTCCATTGCCTCATGGACGACATCGGGAGTATCATCCAAATGGACTATTTCTTCCTTATCATAGCCGAAATCGTCTTTGATCTTATTTAAGGCATACCATTTACTTAAGTACTCAACCGGGATCCCGGCAGAAACAGCTAAGGAACGCAAGGCAGCGGGCCACACATTGTAAATATGATCTTCTTCCACGAGCCCAAGAAAACCCTTGCGCTGGACCGCGGCAAGAAGCGCCTCTCTATCGGCATTCTCGCTGACAATAAACAGCTCAATCCCCGCTTCCTTCAAAGCCCTGACAAGCTCCAACGCCTGGCGGTTGTATTTATCGGAATTGATGACGCTCCCGTTAAATGAAACCGCTTTTATTATCCTTGTGTTGCGCCGTAAGGCGATTGCTCCTGATCTATCCAATGCAGCGCGTAAGGATTCCTGTTCGGCAGGCAATTGATATATATATTCTCCTCTTGCGCACATGCCGATGAGCAGGGTTGAAAACGCAAAGGCAATCCAGCCAAAAATACCACGAGGAGCAAACCCTGCCAATGTCACGGTAAACTCCCGGTCATACGCTGCCAGTGACCGAGCTTCTGCGCCCGCAGAAAGAAGCAGCGCCAGAATAATCCCCAGCACAACAAGCACGGCTATCCAAATAACGGCTTTCTTAATGTTTATTTTTCCTTTGGCTTTTGCCGGTTGAGCGGGAGCCGCGGGCTTTGCCGGTTTATCCGCAGGCTTGGCTGCGGGCTCGCCCTTCCCCTTCATCCCTCCGAAACTAAGCCCAAGAAGGAGTGCGCCCAGGGTAAGGATCAGCCCGCAATTTTCGCGCACAAACGGGATCACAAATCCTGCCAGAAGCACGCTCAGAACCGCAGCGGTTATCAGGCACCCCGGAACGTGCATATTCACCCCTGACCAATCGCCGCCGTGTTTCTTTGCCTGGCGGGATTCCCATTTATAGAAGAAAAAGCCGCTAATACCAAAACCGGCAATTATCGCAATGCAGGTGTTTAAAACCGCATTGTGAGTTTCCTTTGAAGTCACAAAATCCCTTATCGGCCCGAAAACCGCTTCATTCACCGCGCCTGCCTGAAGGCCGTTATCCAAAAACAGGCTCATCCATGCTATCAGCATCCATGGCGTAAGCGATAATCCGATTGAAATTATCTGCTTGGGAAGCTTAGGCATCATCCCGATTGCAGGGCCTGCGGCTTTCTTCAAGATGTCGAGTAAAGCAAATACCACGGTCATTTCAACGACGGTGCCCAGCCCGAAAATAACCTCTCCTGCGCTAACGGCGCTTGCCAAATACGCGGCACCCAATGCGGCAAAGACTCCTTTTCCAAGAGGTATCAAGCCGTAATTAAGGACATCTCCTAAGCGCTTGGCTGCGGGTTTTTTGCCTTTTGTCACTGCAGCGCGGGGCGCTTTCCACGCTTCATTGAGGGATGCGAATATAAAATCTATTGCCTCCCCAGAGCGGGAAACGGGCTTAAACAAAGTTTTCAGCAGCCAGGGAAGCATCAGTATGAAGAAGTAAAGCGCCAGAGATAATTCCTGGATGCTCACCTTTGAAACAGCCGCTCCTGCCGCAGAAATAAAATCAACGCCGAACAATACCGGCGACATCAAACTTATGGAAAGCACGATAAACAGCGGGATACAAACCAGCGAGAGCCATTTATAGAATTCCTTCTTGTCGGCCTTTGCGCTTTGAGGACCGAAGGAATCGCGGGCAATCCATTCAGCAAGTACGGTCAATCCGAGCACAAAAATGACTCCCATGGAGATATGCAAGAACGCGCCTGAAGAAGCAGGCGTAAACAGGTAATCAAGCACCGCATAAGCAAACGAAACGGCAGTGATACCCCAGATACAAGCCAATATAAGCAGGGTGCTGTTCTTCGCAACGAAGCTATCCAGCACAAAAAGGTATTCTTTGACGCGGTTCATGAAATGCGAGGAACCGTTAAGCTCGTGGATAAAGACGCGCGTGAGCATCATTGAAGGGTTCTTGCCGTGTTGTATCTTATTCAAGAATGCCCGCTCGATGAAAATATTACCTTGTGCATCATATATGGCTCCAAAGGTGATTTGCCTGGTCTCAATAACCCAAACCCTGATCCTTGGCGCACGCCACCGCTTAATCCTGGGGATACTGCGAAGATAGGTAACAGCCTGCTTGAACGCGGCAGCGCCTATCTCCGCGGGAAGCTGGCTTAAGCCAACCTGACCATGACGGTAACCGCTCAAGTAAGTATTAAGCTGGCGCATAGCATCTATCCGGGGCATTCCGGTATAGCCGCCGTCTTTGCTCTCTGCGGCAGCCATGGAAGCTTGTATACGCTGGATCTCTGTTGCCCATACCATCAATAATCCTTTAGACTGGTTCCTGATATCCCCATTGGTAACGCCCATGAGCAAGGCATTGTAGGCAAGCGCGCCGTACACGGCGGCGTTGCGATAGTCGGCACAGGCTGCCTCAAACTGCGCCACAAACGACTCACGGTCAGGCTTGATATCGTTGCTATAGGAACGCTCGGAGCCGTAGGCAACCGCATAACCCGTCCCCTCTATGATCGCCTCGCCATCCCTGGTAATGGGAATAAGCCGCTCGGGAATAACGCCATCAAGGGTTGCAAAGGTGGGAGCGCCGTTTTGCTGGGCATTGGCATAGCTTGTGGGGCCTGCCTCTTTGCCCATCCAGGAGAGCATGCCGCCGAAACTGGTCCCCTGATGTATCATCCAGGAAGTATAGACGTTATGGTTTGAGATAAAAATGATGCGGAACTTCATGCGCGGGTCTTTCTCCACCAGCTGCCTGATGCGCTGCTGCTGAAGGTCGGAGAATTCGCTGAATTTCCTGCCGCCAACAACCACGACCCCGTCAGCCGCAATAACCCTTTCCCTGAAGGAGTCGTCATAAAGCACGTCAATGATAAAGTCTACGCATTTGTAATCGACCAGCCTGCGCACAAAGGT
>JAQTNB010000066.1 GCA_028714055.1 Candidatus Omnitrophota bacterium | reverse complement strand
GACGACAAAGACAACCACGCTTGCATAAAACAGGCCCGCCCTGATTCTTTGTTCGCTGCGCATCATATCCGCAAAGTTACGCCGGAGGTTTCAGGAGCCGGCACAGCTGCTCCAGCCTGTCTTTGATCTCTTCCAGCAACGCCAAGGTCTTGTTCCGCGGATCCGGTTCACCCGGTGTGTCTTGCGGCGCCTGCTTTTTCTTCTGCAAGGTCTGCCTCTTCTCCCGCCATTCCTTAACACCCCGGGTCACCTGTTCGGTCTCGCGCTCGACAAGAAAATTGATGTAACGGGAGAGCCTTTCTTTGTCTACTGCGCCCTGGAAGGCGGTAAAAAAGATCCCTGTTCCATAGTGCCCGGCGGAACCGGCCTCTTCGATATGATGCACGCGAAAAACGCTCCCGCTGCACTGCACCTGGCCGTGCCAGGAGCCGCCGGCGGTATAACGCGGTATCTCCAGCATTATCCCTATCGCGGCGCCGACCGGTATCTCGCTCTCAAGCTCGATATAAGCGCCCAGGCGGCTGATGTTATCCGTATGCCCGGCCAGCCGCGCACCCTGGTAGGTAACGGCAGCGGGTATCTCGACCTTGATCCTGCGTTCTTTTCTTTTTTCCGGACCGCTTACCATACGCGTTAGGATTTTATCAGGGCGAGGGTCTCGGCGCGGGTCTTCTCGTTCTCCTGGAATATTCCCCGCACCGCCGAGGTCACGGTAAGGGTCCCGGGTTTTTTGACCCCCCGCATGGACATACACAGATGCTCCGCCTCAATGATCACCATGCACCCCTGGGGTTTGAGCTTACGCATGATAATATCGGCGATCTGCGTAGTCAGCCGTTCCTGGACCTGAAGACGCTTTGAAAGGATATCCACGACGCGCACCAGCTTGCTGAGGCCCGTGACGCGGCCGTTTTTCGGTATATAGGCGACATGCGCCCTGCCGCTGAACGGCAAAAGGTGGTGTTCGCAAACGCTGTAAAGAGGTATCCCTTTGAGCAGCACGATCTCCTGGTGCTTATGATCAAGGATGACCTCCAGCTCCTTTTCAGGGTCTTGACCAATCCCGGAAAATATCTCCTGGTACATCTCCGCGACGCGGCTTGGCGTATCCAGAAGGTCTTTTCTCTGCGGATCCTCCCCTACGGCGCTTAAGATCTCGCGCACTGCCTTGGCTATCTTTTTTTCATCCATTCCCCGCTCCTATTTCCCGATGCAAAACTCCCTGAATATCCGCTCCAGCACGTCTTCGGAAAAACGCCTGCCGAGCACTTCGTCGATACAAAGCACGGCGTCGCGGATATCCTGGGCTATGAATTCCGCTGCGGACGATTTATTATCCACCGAATTACATGCTTCTGCAATGAATTTTTGGGCCTTCCCGAGGTCCTCGCCGTGCCTGAGGCTGACGGTCAACATCGATTCTCCGGCAGGGACGCTTCCCTTAAAAACAAGGCCGGCGATCGCATCTTCAACCGCGCGGATATTGGTAAGCTTCTTTGCCGATACTTCAACGACGGCGGCGAACGCACCCTTCAGGCGGTCCCGGCGCAGGCGCCGCGCCAAGTCTATCTTATTGACCACGGCGATCGTCTTTTTATGCCGCAGCCTCCTGATCAAGGCTACATCCCGCGCATCAAGGGCGCGGCTTGCGTCAAGCACCAACAGGACGATATCGGCGTCTGCGATACATTCCCGTGCCCGGGCGACAGCCTTACGCTCGACCAGGTCCCGCGGTTCGATGATCCCTGCGGTATCCGCGATGCGCACCGGGATCCCTTTGATATCCAGGACCTCTTCTATCGTATCCCGGGTTGTGCCTGCGATGGGCGTTACGATCGACCGTTCTTCTTTAAGCAGCGCGTTCAGGAACGAGGACTTGCCGACGTTGGGCTTGCCGCAGATGACTGCCCGCACCCCTTCCCGCAAGATCTTGCCCAGCTTTACGCCCTGGCGGATCTCTGTGATCCGCCTGTGCGCGCTTTGCAGCTTGCTTGATGCCGCCGCGGCATTGAACAGGCCGAGTTCTTCTTCCGGAAAATCTATCTGCGCCTCCAGTTCAGCCAGGACCTCGATCAGGGCCTGCCTGACGGAATTCAACTGCCGCGATAATACCCCGCCCAGCTGCCGCGCGCCGGATTTAAGCGCGGAGTCAGTCTTTGCCCTGATGATATCCAGGACGGCCTCGGACTGTGTCAGGTCGATCCTGCCGTTAAGAAAAGCGCGCTTGGTGAATTCCCCGGGTTCGGCAAGCCGGCAGCCGTTCTTAAGCACCAGCTCAAGGACGTTCCTCAGCGCTACAATGCCGCCATGGCAGTTGATCTCCACGCTGTCTTCACGGGTGTAGCTTGCCGGCGCGCGCATAACGGTAAGGATCACTTCGTCGATAAACTGCTCCGGCCGGGGCCCTGCCTGTTCGGGGTCTTCCACGATCCAGCCGTAATGCAGGGTATGCGAGGGGCAGGCGGAAACCCTGCCTTTTCTTTTGCCCCGGAACACCCGGTCTGCCACTGCCAGCGCATCTTTGCCGCTTATGCGCACGATCCCTATCCCCGATTCTCCGACGGGGGTGGCGACGGCGGCGATGGTATCATCAAGGTTATAGGCTTTCATTCCTGAACTCTCCCGCTACAAAAAGCGAACCGCACACCAGGATCACGTCATCCCGCTTTGCCCGCGCAAGCGCCGCGGCCCGGGCGGCAGGGACGTTTGCGGTCAACAGGACAGCCTGTTTCTTATCAAAATACTGCCGTAATGCTTCCGGTAAGACGGCACGGGGGTTGGATGAGCGGGTCAGGATGATCTCGTCGGCAAAACGGGACGCTTCCCGGCAGATCCCGGGCCTATCCTTGTCGCTTGACATCCCCAGCACCATGATCACTTTCTTCCCGGGAAAGATCTTTTGCACTGCCTTTCCCAGCACGCGAAACGATGCACTGTTCTGCGCTCCGTCGAGAACGACCCAGGGGGCGCGGGAGACGATCTCGCACCTGGCCGGCCACACCGCGCTTGCCAGGCCCTGCCTTACGGCTTTCGCGCCGACTGCGACGCCTGAGCGCCGCAGCAATTCTACGGTGCCGACCGCGGCCATGGCATTATCCACCTGATGGGCGCCGGGAAGAGAAATACGCAGGCCCTGATAGCGGACGCCCAAGGCATATATGGAAACCCTGTTTGCATCGGGCGCGC
Source organism: Candidatus Omnitrophota bacterium (assembly GCA_028714055.1). Lineage (GTDB taxonomy): Bacteria > Omnitrophota > Gorgyraeia > Gygaellales > Profunditerraquicolaceae > JAQTNB01. The sequence goes on along the minus strand of JAQTNB010000066.1, from coordinate 3,534 downwards.
AGGTTATATCCTTGCCGACTTGATACAACGGGGCCTTCAAGAGCCTGCATCGGGCGCGTATAACCTTCAGCGCTTCCCTTGGCTGAGGGGCGCACACAACAGGGGCATTGCCGTGTTTAATGATGCCTGCTTTTTCCCCTGCGATCTGCGCGAGGGTCGTCCCGAGCTTATCGGTATGCTCATAGCTTATCGGGGTGATGACCGAAACCAGGGGTTGCACCGCATTGGTAGCGTCACACCTTCCGCCCAGGCCGGTTTCCAAGACGACAAAATCCGCCTTCTCTTCCTCAAAGTATTGAAACGCCATGGCCGTATAGACCTCAAAGAACGAAAGCGGCCCGTAGGCAGAACTCCGGGCATATTTATCGATAGAAGGCCTGAGCTTCTCAACCACGCGCGCGAAGCTGCGCTTTGAGATCATCCCGGCAAAAACGTCCGGAGCGCCTCTCTGGGCCGCCGGGAGGCCATGCAATATCCGTATCCTCTCCCGCACGTCAGAGAGGTGCGGAGAGGTATACAAACCGGTCTTAAAACCGGCGGCACGTAATATGGAGGCGATAAAAACGCAGGTCGAACCTTTGCCTTTGGAACCGGCTACATGGATACAGGAAAGCCGCTGGTGAGGATTACCGATACGCGGGAGAAACTCCAGGAAACGCTCAAGCTTGAGCTCCCCCGCATAAGGCCAGGAAGGTAACTTTTCGTAATTGACAAGGGATTCCAGGTAGGCGCGGGCTTCCGGAAAATTCATTGCGCAGCGGGCGAAGACCTCAGTGCCTAAAGTGCCTGATGCCGGTCGTCACCATGGCGATCTTGCATTTGTCCGCGGTCCGGATGATCTCTTTATCGGCGATAGAGCCTCCGGGCTGGATGATCGCCGTGATCTTATGCTTGGCGGCAAGCTTGATGGCGTCGTCTTTGGGAAAAAACGCATCCGAGGCAAGCACCGACCCGGCGGCAAGTTTCCCTGATTTCTTGGTCGCGATATATACCGAATCGACCCTCGACATCTGCCCTGCCCCGATCCCGACGGTACGGGTACCGCGGGTCAGGACGATCGCGTTGGATTTGACGTGCTTGGCGACCTTCCAGGCAAAAAGCAGGGATTGCATCTGGGCCTTCGTCGGTTTTTTCCTGGTGACCACCTTGAGGTTTGCCTCATTGAGCGTCAGGGTATCCTCTTCCTGCAAAAGCATACCTCCGTTGACTTTCTTATAATCCAAGTCTCCGGAAACCGGGTTGTTCAAAAAAGGCAGGTCCAGGAGCCTAAGGTTCTTTTTTACCTTCAGGATCTCAAGGGCCTCGGGGGCAAACCCGGGGCAGACCACGCACTCCAGGAATCCGCTCTTTTCGATCAAACGCGCAAGGGGGAGCGTCACCTTCCTGTTAATGCTGACGATGCCGCCGAAGGCCGAAAGCTTGTCGCTCTTCCAGGCATCGCGGTATGCTTTCAATATGTCGTCGTTCTCCGCCGCGCCGCAGGGGTTGTTATGCTTGATGAACACGACTGCCGGACGCTTGAATTCCCTGACCAAGCCCGTGGCTGCGTTGACATCGAGTATGTTGTTAAAGGAAAGTTCTTTACCGGAAAGCTGCTTCATGGAAGATAAGCCCTGAGCCAGCCCTTTGAACCGGTAGAAAGCGCCTTTCTGGTGGGGATTTTCTCCGTAACGCAGGTCCTGCACCTTTTCCAGGAGCACGGATACCTCGGCGGTAAGCCTTTCTCCGGCGCCGGCAGAGCTATCGGCCACCAATCCTCCGAGGTAGCGCGCTATTGCCTGGTCATAGCGCCAGGTGAGGTTAAAGGTCTCCACCGCCAGCTTAAAAAGCGTCTGCTGCGAAAGCGCTCCGTCATTGCGTTCCAGTTCTCTGATGATCTCGGCATAAAACGACGGGCTTGATACGACGGCTACCGAACGGTTATTCTTTGCCGCGGAGCGCAGCATCGATGGGCCGCCGATATCGATGTTTTCGATCGCCTCGGGAAGCGTGACGCCCTGTTTTTGTATGACCTGCTGAAAAGGATAGAGGTTCACCACCACCATGTCGATGAGCCCGATACCGCATTCTTTGATCTTTTGCATGTGCGCGTCATTGTCGCGCAGCGCCAGGAGCCCGCCGTGGATCTTGGGGTGCAGGGTCTTCACCCTGCCGTCGAGCATCTCCGGAAAGCCCGTGTAGTCGGAGACCTCCGTGACGGCAATACCGTTATCCCTGAGCACCTTGGCGGTCCCGCCGGTGGAAAGGATCTCCACGTTGAATTTTTTGAGGGTCCGTGCCAAATCCACAAGGCCGGTCTTATCCGTGACGCTCATCAGCGCACGCGTGATCTTGGTCATCCCATGCTCCTTATGTTTACTTATTTGTTGAACCGGAAGTTGGCGAGATCGCAGTCCTGCATGATATACTCTTTCGTTTCCAGACGCTGCTTACCCGCCTGTTTTGCCTGCGTTTCGCCGCCGCACTGAATGAAATCCGCGAAACTTATGATCTCCGCCCTGATAAAGCCCTTCTGGATATCGGAATGGATGGCGCCCGCAGCCTCCCAGGCGCTCGTTCCTTTCCTGATCAGCCACGCCCTGGTCTCTTTTTCTCCGGCGGTAAAGAAACTGATAAACCCGCCTTCTTTGACGGCCCTGGCAAGCAGCGCATCCTGATTTTCCAGCACCTCCTTCTGTGCCGCGATTACCGGGCGTATCGTCAGAAGGCTGGAGCCGGCAAGGGCCTTTTTCTCATCGGGGTTTAAGTCGCACTTTGAAACAAACTCCTCTTTTTCCAAAGCGCCTTTAAGCTTTGTCAGGAGCGCTTTTTCCTGGTCATTGGCGCAGCGGCCCAGGCGCGTTTCGACAAACTCAAGGTCCTTCAAAATGAGGTCCGCCCCGGAGTCTCCCGCGACGATAAGCGCGTCGGCCTCAAACGCGGCCGCTTCCCCGATGATCTCTACCTGAATATAGGTCTTCTTCTTTGCCTTGACCAGCTTATCCACTTCATCGAGCCGGGGGTCTTTAATATTGCGTTTGCCGGCAGCGATCTCGGGGATGGAAATGACGCTTATCTTCATAGCGGAAGCCTTTCTAAAGGATGTTTATTCTTCTTCGTGTTTTTTAGTAGCCTGATACTGGCTGATGATCCCTGCGGCGATCTTATGCGGGACCTCTGCGTAATGCGAAAAACGCATGGTATACGTGCCCCTGCCTCCGGTCAGAGAACGCAGGTCGTTTGCGTACTTGAACATCTCGGCAAGAGGGACCTGGGCCTTGACCACCTGGTAATGCTTTCCCTGGGCCTCCATGCCCATGATATGCCCCCGGCGTGAATTCACGTCGCCTGAAATGCCCCCCAGGTGGTCTTCGGGGATCGTAACCTCCACATCCATGACCGGCTCAAGCAGCACCGGGCCTGCCTCGGCGACCGCTTTCCTCAGCGCCATGCCGCCGGCGATCTGAAAGGCCATATCCGATGAGTCGACGTCATGGTAGGAACCGTCGACGAGTTTCACGCGCAGGTCCACGATCGGGTATCCCGCGACAGCCC
>JAQTNB010000065.1 GCA_028714055.1 Candidatus Omnitrophota bacterium | reverse complement strand
CCAGGACATGGCGCATTCCGACCTTCGCAGGTCCCGGGCAGCGGCAATCTCCATGATCCCCACCTCAACGGGAGCTGCCAAGGCGATCTCGCTGGTCATCCCGGAGCTTAAGGGCAGGCTCGACGGTTTTTCCATGCGCGTGCCTTCGCCTAATGTTTCGGTCGTAGACCTCTCCTGCACGTTGGGCAAGAAGGTCACCGTAGAAGAGTTAAACGCGGCCTTCAAAGAGGCGGCAGAAGGAAAGCTTAAAGGGATCCTCGGATATACGGAAGACCCGGTTGTTTCCATCGATTTTAATCATTGTGCGCTTAGCTCGATCGTGGATGCCAAGAGCACCAAGGTGATCCAGGACGATTTCATCAAGGTCCTCTCCTGGTATGACAATGAGTGGGGGTATTCAAGCAGGGTGGTGGACCTGGCTGAATTTATGGTAAAAAAAGGCCTTTAAGCTTCTCTTAAAAGGGAGTTCTTAAAGAGGAAGAATCACTGATTTTAGGGGCGGTTTTAACGAACCGCCCCTAAAATTTATCTCCTCTTTATTAACGTCCTAAATCTACCTAACCTGTTTCGTTTCAATAATTTAATTTCCTGTAAATTTCAAAAAAAACCTTGACATTTTATGTTCTTTTGTTAATATATTGCAATATGTGTTCAATACTTGAACACCTCACCCATAACTAATCCGGTTCGTTTTAACCCGCTGGCAATCTCGTTTAATGGCCCCCCGTAAAAACCAAGAGGGAGGAGACGATATGAAGGGGATAATACTGGCAGGAGGAACGGCAAAAAGGCTTTATCCGATCACCAGGGGCACCTGTAAACAGCTGCTGCCGGTATACGATAAGCCGATGATCTATTATCCGCTATCCGTGCTGATGCTTGCCGGGATACGCGATATCCTGCTTATTTCCACCCGCCAGGATGCCCCGCGTTTCAAGAATCTGCTCGGGAACGGCAGCGAGCTTGGTATCAGGATCTCATATGCGGTTCAGGCAAAGCCCCGGGGCATCGCGCAGGGCCTGATCATCGGAAAAGATTTTATCGGCGACAAGAACGTCTGCCTGATCCTGGGTGATAATATATTCCACGGCCATAATTTGACGGAACTGCTTCGTGAAAGCGCCTCCCTTCGGGAAGGCGCTTTAATTTTTGCCTACTATCTTAATAATCCGCAAGGCTACGGCGTGATGGAATTGAACAGCCGTGATGAGGTCGTTTCCATAAAAGAAAAGCCCCAGAGGAGCAAATCAAGCTGGGTAGTCCCGGGTCTTTATTTTTACGATAACGAGGTAGTTTCCATCGCCAGGCGTATCCGGCCTTCTGCCCGCGGAGAGCTGGAGATCACCGATGTGAACAACGAATACCTCAAGAAGGGCAGGCTCAACGTCAAATTCCTGGGCCGGGGGCATGCCTGGCTGGATGCCGGCACTCCCGATAACCTTATCGCCGCCTCCATGTTCATCAAAACGATCGAAGAGCGGCAGGGTTTTAAGATAGGCTGCGTAGAAGAGATCGCATACCGCGCCGGCTATATCACTAAAGAAAATCTAAAGCGGCTGGCGCTTTCAACCGATACGGCTTACGGGAGATACTTAAAGAGGATCTATGAAGAAGGCTGGTAGCCCCGGGTCCAAGGCGGGGCATAGGATATTGGTAACCGGCGGCGCAGGGTTTATCGGAAGCGAATTTGTGCGGCAGGTTTCGGCTTTAGGCGCTGCGGTCTCGGTTATCGATAAGCTTACCTATGCCGGGGACAGGCAGCGGCTCCGGGGTTTAGATAGGCAGATATCCTTCCATAAAGGCGACATATGCGACGCCGGGTTCCTGGATAAGGTTTTTCGCCGGGAGTCTCCGGATTCGGTCGTGCATTTTGCCGCCGAAACCCACGTTGACAGGAGCATTTCCGACGCCTCCTTGTTTGTGCGCACCAATGTCCAGGGGACGCACGCCCTCTTATCTGCCGCGCGCAGATATGCGGTCAGGCGTTTCGTGCACATCTCATCCGATGAAGTTTACGGCGAGATCAGGCGCGGGGCCTTCAGGGAAGAAAGCCCGCTGAGGCCCAGCAGCCCGTATTCCGCCTCAAAGGCCTCCGCTGACCTCCTCGTCCAGGCTTTTATGAGGACCTACCGTTTTCCCGCCCTTATCGTAAGGCCTTCGAATAACTACGGCCCCTGGCAATTCCCCGAAAAACTGATCCCGGTCATAATCCATAGAGCGCTGCATAACCGCACAGTCCCTATTTATGCCCGTGGATTAAACAGGAGGGAATGGATCTGCGTTTCCGATTGCGCCTCCGGGATCCTGTGCGCCTTGCAGAAAGGCAAAGACGGAGAGGTCTATAATCTCGGCAGCGGGCACGAGGAGAAAAACCTTGATATTGCCAGAAAGATCCTGGAGATCCTGCAAAGACGAACGTCGCTGATCAAGTTTGTCGTTGACCGGCCCGGCCATGACTTTCGATACGCGCTTGATTCCGCCAAAATGCGCAGCCTCGGATGGGCCCCGAAGCTCACCTTTGCCGAAGGCATCAGCGAGACGGTCGGATGGTATGCGCATCACCGGGAATGGCTTGCCGGAAAATCAGGCGCTAAGGACGCCGCCAGAGATGCTTGAACACATTTCCCACGAAGAACTCTTCGCCATCATAAACGAGGTAGAGCGTGACCCGCGCGTCACCCAGCGCGCCATATCCGAGCATCTGGGCATCTCGCTGGGGAAGACCAATTATCTGCTTAAGGCGCTTACGCACAAAGGTTGTATCAGGCTCTGCGGTTTTGCCAGGCACCCCAAAAAAATGGTAAATGCACACTACGCGCTGACCAAGAAAGGCCTGGAAGAAAAAATGCGCCTGATGTCGCATTTCCTTAAGGTCAAAGAAAGCGAGTATAACCGCCTGAAAAAAGAATGGGAAACACTGGCCGAGAAAAGGGCCAAAAGTTCCGCCGTTCCCATAAGGCAATGAACATTAACGGACGGGAGTCTGAGTCATGAGACAGCAAGGCAATAAGAAGGCGTTGATCACCGGGATGACCGGCCAGGACGGCTCGTACCTGGCGGAATTCCTGCTTGCGAAAGGCTATGAGGTTCACGGTATCATACGGCGGGCAAGCACCTTTAATACGGAGCGGATCAACCACATCTACGTGGATCCGCACAACCCGGAAGCGCACATGTTCCTGTATTACGGGGACCTCGCCGACTCCGAGCAGATCAGCAACATCATTTACAATATCAAACCGGATGAAATATACCATTTGGGCGCCCAGAGCCACGTGCGCGTGAGTTTCGATATCCCCGAGTATACCACCAACATCACCGCGCTGGGGACAACGCGGATCCTGGAGGCGATCAGGAGGAGCGGGCACGCGATCAGGTTCTATCAGGCATCTTCCAGCGAGATGTTCGGCTCCGCCGTGCCTCCGCAGAACGAAAATACGCCTTTTGAACCCCAAAGCCCCTATGCCTGCGCAAAGGTTTACGGTTACTGGATGGTGAAAAATTACCGTCAGGGTTACAATATCTTCGCCTCCAACGGCGTTCTTTTCAACCACGAAAGCCCGCGCAGGGGAGAGACCTTCGTTACCCGTAAGATCAGCCGCGCGGTAGCCGCGATAATGGCGGGCAAGCAGAAATACCTGTATCTGGGGAACCTTTCGGCAAAGAGGGACTGGGGGTTCGCGCCGGAATACGTGGAGATGATGTGGAAGATCATCAGCCAACAAAAGCCGGACGACTATGTCATCGGCACGGGCCAGCCGCACTCGGTGGAAGAATTCGTGAAGGAGGCTTTCGGGTACGCCGGGCTTAAATGGAAAACGCACGTCAAGATAGACAAACATTATTTCCGGCCTACCGAGGTCGTAAGCCTGTATGCCGATAATGCCAAAGCGGTCAAAAAGATCGGCTGGCAGCCGAAGGTCAATTTTTCGGACCTGGTAAAGATCATGGTGGATGCGGATATGCGTTTGATGGGCTTAAGCCCCATCGGGGAAGGCGACAAGATCCTGCGGGAAAAATTCCCCCATAAGTGGTGGAAGGGCGATTAGAGGACGCGATATGATATACGACCTTAAAAGAGAACGCATCGTGGTAACGGGAGGAGCGGGGTTCCTGGGGTCTTTTGTCGTCCAGAAGCTTAAGGACCGCGGCTGCAAAAAGGTCTATGTCCCCGTTATCGAAAAGTATGACCTCGTGCAGATGGAGCCGGTGAAACGGCTGTATAAGACATACCGTCCGGATATCGTCATCCACCTTGCGGCGCAGGTCGGAGGGATCGAGGCCAACCTTAAGAATCCCGGTAAATTCTTCTACGATAACCTTATGATGGGGGCCCAGCTGATCGAAGCAGGCAGGCAGGCCGGGATTAAGAAGTTCGTCGCGCTGGGGACTATCTGCTGTTATCCCAAACACACCCAAGTCCCTTTTAAAGAGGATGACCTTTGGAACGGTTATCCCGAGGAGACCAACGCCCCCTACGGCCTGGCAAAGAAGATGCTCCTTGTGCAATCGCAGGCCTACCGCCAGCAATACGGTTTCAACTCTATTTTCCTTATGCCGGTGAATTTATACGGCCCGGGAGATAATTTTGATCCCAGGAGCTCGCACGTGATCCCCGCCTTGATACGAAAGTGCATCGGCGCCGTAGAAAAGAACAAAAAAGAGATCACGGTATGGGGGACCGGCAAGGCCACGAGGGAGTTCTTGTATGTGGAAGATGCCGCCGAGGCTATTGTCCTGGCGGCCGAAAGATACAATAAATCAGACCCCGTCAATATCGGCATGGGTTTCGAGATATCGATCAAAGAATTGGCCTGGCTCATCGCCCAGATCACCGGTTTTCAGGGGAGGTTTGTCTGGGATACCAAAAAGCCGGACGGGCAGCCCAGGCGCTGCCTTGATACCGCCAGGGCCGCAAAAGAATTCGGTTTTAAAGCGAAGACCAGGTTTGAAGAGGGGTTATTGAGGACCATACAATGGTACCGGGGAACGAAGGGGGCCAGGTGAAGAAAAAGTTCGTTTTTGTAAACCTGTCGATAAATTGCGGCTATAACAGCGGCATGAACCATGGTATCGCCTTCCTTGTCCCGATCGTGCGCAGATTCGGCTATGATGTCGTATGCCTGAATATCCGAAAAGAGATCAAGCCCGCGGCGTTCTTGAGCATGGTCAAGAACGCCGATCCCTCGATCGTGGCCTTTTCCTGCACGTCCCATCAATTGAAATACCTGGCAAAATATTCCAACTCTCTTGCCGGGTCTCCCGGCATACTGCAGATCGCCGGCGGCGTGGGGGCTACCCTGGATAATGAATGGATATTGCGAAATACCCGCGTGAAAGGCGCCTGCATCGGGGAAGGCGATATTCCGCTGGAAGAGCTGTTGCGGAACCTGCAAGAAAACAAGGATTACCGCGATACGCAGGGATTTTCCTGGAACGTAAACGGCACGATCAAGAAGAACCCTGTCCCGCAGTTCAAGAATTCTTTTTCGGAAGCCGACCTGCCGGATCACAGCATCTTTGACAAAGATGTTATCTTGAGCTCAAACGGTACCTCGATAATGTTGAGCAGGGGGTGCCCTTATAACTGTTATTATTGCTGTAATGCCGCCTTGAGCGGCGTGTATCCTTCGCCGGCCGGGTATTTCAGGACATACAGCGTGGATTTCAGCATACGCTTGATCCAGAACATGATCGCCAAGCACCCGGAAACAAATTTTATCCATTTTGAAGACGACCTTTTGATCGCCAATAAAGAATGGTTCCTTGATTTCGCAAGGGAGTACGCTGCCAAGATCGGGCTTCCCTACCGTGTCTGCGCCCGGGTGGAGTGCGTGACGAAAGAGATCGTCGGCGTATTGAAGGAAAGCGGCTGCCGCCTGGTGTTCGTAGGCCTTGAGAGCGGGGACGAGCCTTTCAGGAGCAGGATGCTGAACAGAAAATACACAAACGAACTGTTTATCGAGAAGTGCGCGATCATCAAGGACGCGGGGTTGAAGCTTTTTACGTTCAATATCGTTGGTTTTCCCGAAGAGACGGCGAAAGAAATGGCCAATACCTTTGAGTTGAATAAATCCGTCGTGCCGCACAGCGGCGTGTGCACCTTCTTCTACCCCTATAAATACACGCAGCTTCATACGATCTGCAAAGAGCGCGGCTTATTGAAGGAAGATTCCCAGCTTGTTGAGATCACCAACTACAATACAAGGCCCGCGATCGCCATGACGGCAAGCCAGGAAAAAGAATGCGTGCATTATCAAAGAAAGATCCTGAATTATCTTCTCAGGCAGAATGAATTGACGGAGATCGCAGAATTGCCGTCAGGGTTACAAAAATGCAATAAGGCGATGCGCCACTGGGTCAAGGCCTTCCTGCGTAAGTCCCCGTTATTGGACAGGGCGATCAGAGGGACATATGCCAACATCAAGTTGAAGGCGGCGCGGATCATCTGCCTGAGCGATTAAGACAGCGGCGCGCTTCGTAACGGAGGTTAAAATGAAAGCATTGGTAACCGGGGCCGGAGGGTTTATCGGTTCTCATCTATGTGAAAGCCTGGTAAAAAAGGGGTATCGGGTCAAGGCGTTCGTGCGGTATAATTCCCGCAATTCATGGGGGTGGCTGGAGGACTCCGCGCTCAAGAATGAGATCGAGGTCTTTTTGGGAGACGTCAGGAACTATGACAGCGTCAAATACGCCCTTGCTGGCGTCGATGTGATTTTCCATCTGGCGGCGCTTATCGGCATCCCGTATTCATACCAT
>JAQTNB010000064.1 GCA_028714055.1 Candidatus Omnitrophota bacterium | reverse complement strand
GCTTTGATCCGTTATACCTGGCAAACGAAGGGACCGCGGTGATCATCGTGGCCGCAGGCGAAACGGCAGGCATTATCCGGGCGTTGCGCAAACACCCCCTGGGAAGGTCGGCGGCTGTCGTCGGCAAGGTCACGGCCTCTCCCCGGGAAACGGTGGTCCTGGAGACCTCATTCGGGACCCAGCGTATCGTCGAGATGCTGGAGAGCGAGCTGCTTCCGCGCATATGTTGAAATCCCCCGGTTACCGGGATCGTTTTTACCGCCGCTGGAGTGCCCTGGGAGACCTCAGGCGCTGCCGCATTGCCTGCGAAGAGACCGATCTTTATATCCGTTCCGATAAGGCGCTCGATAAAGAGTTTCTCCGTGAAAGGATCCGCGTTTACCGCCGGCAGATCACGGCCTATGCCCAAAAAGACCCCCGTTTTTTCAGCAGCCTTAAGCCTCTTGCGGTCGAGCGCGATGCGCCCTTGATCGTGCGGGAGATGGCTTCTGCCGCCGGCCTTTGCAATGTCGGGCCTATGGCAGCGGTCGCCGGTGCGCTCGCGCAATTCCTCGGCAGAGACCTTTTGCGCCGGGGCCTCAATGAGCTGATCATTGAAAACGGGGGCGATATCTTCATGGTGTCCAAGAGAGCTCGCACTGTTGCGGTCTATGCGGGAAACAACCGGCGCTGGCGGAGCTTGCGTTTGAAGATCAAACCGCAGGATACCCCGTTGGGTATCTGTACCTCTTCAGGCATGGTCGGGCATTCCCTGAGCTTCGGCCGCGCAGACGCGGCGGTCGTTATTTCACGCAGGGCCTCGCTTGCCGATGCGGCGGCAACGGCAACGGCAAACCGGGTGCAATCTCCTCAGGACGCGCAAGAAGCCGTTCAGTTCGCCCGTTCCATACGCGGGATATCCGGCGCCATCGTCCTTATCGGCCATACCTTTGCCAGCTGGGGGCGCCTTGAATTTACGGCATAAAATTCTTTCCCTGCCTGCTTTCTCTTCCGGCGCAACCCCTTCTTTTAGGTTTATTTCCGCCTAACTTCTTGCCGCCATAATACTTGCACTTTCAAAATCGAAAGGATATAATATACTAGTTTAGCCATGAGCAGGATCAATCTTCTTTATGTCATTACCAAGCTTGAACTAGGTGGGGCCCAGACGCAATTGTTGGCGTTGATCAAAAGCCTTGATCAGGACAAATTCCGCCCCTTCCTATTTACTGCCGCAGAGGGGTTTTTGCTTGCCGACTTTTCCTCTCTAAACGGCCTAACGTTAGTTAAATCAAGATGTTTAGAACGAAACATAAACCCGTTAAAAGATCTGTGCGCGGTAATAGAGATTTACCGTTTTATCAAAAAGAATAATATCGATATCGTGCATACCCACAGCTCAAAGGCGGGGATTATCGGCCGGTGTGCCGCCCGCCTGGCAGGAGCGCGGGTAATAATCCATTCGGTCCACGGATGGAGCTTTAATGATTTTCAGGCGCCATGGAAAAAAATGCTTTTTACATGGCTTGAGCGCCGGGCAGCAGGCGCCTGCGATGCGCTGGTAGTCGTCTCGGAGCACGACCGGCAAAAAGGCATGTCGTTACGTATCGGCTCCCGGGAAAAATACCGCCTCATCCGTTACGGGATCTCCTGGCCCGGGCTACAAGAGGGTTCCCGCGAAGGCGCAAGAAAGGCGTTGGGCATCCCGGCAGATGCGGTGGTCATAGGGACGGTCTCCTGCCTGAAACCGCAAAAATCACCCGTAGGTTTTGTCAGGTTAGCGCAGGCGCTGCACGCCAGGTTCCCGCAGGCGCGTTTTCTGCTCGTCGGAGACGGTATACTGCGTAAAAAAGTCGAGCGTCTGGCGCAGAAGGGGCATCTTGAAAAGGCGCTTTATCTATGCGGGTGGCAACGAGACATACCGCGCATATTATCGGCGATGGATATTTTTGTGCTGACGTCTTTATGGGAAGGGCTGCCGATCGCAGTGCTGGAGGCGATGGCGGCTTCCCTTCCGGTCGTAGCGACCGATACCGGCGGGATAAAGGAGGTCGTTTCCGACGGAGAATCGGGGTTCCTGGTCGGTCCCCGCAGGATCGACATGATGGAGGCAAGGATCGCGCCGCTGGTTGAAGACGCTGCGCTGCGCAGGCGCCTGGGAGAACGGGCGCGGCTGCGCATCGGGGACGGATTAAGCACCGGCCGCATGGTTTCCGACACCCAAAACCTGTACAAGGAACTTATCAAAAAGGAAGGTGGTCTATGCTGATGAACGGCTTGATTATAGGGATCGGCGGTTTCTGGCTGGGGACCCTTTTTTTGCTGGGGCTGCGCTCGCTTAGTTTACGTTCAAAGGTTTTACAGCGGGACGGGATCCCCCTGGTCGGAGGGATCGCCATCGCCCTCTCGTTTACCTGTCTTGCGCTCATCTCCCTGTTCTTTTTTACGGGGATCCCTTCAGGCATACTGGGTATTCTTGCCGCTTCCCTGCTGATGCTGGTGTTCGGGATTGCCGACGATTTTCTTGAATTGTCGGTTGCGGCAAAATTCATCGTGCAGGTCATCGCGGTATCGCTGCTGGTAGCCTTCGGCGTAAAAACACGCATCGTCTATATCGGGGATGCCCTGAACCTGGCGGTCACGTTCTTATGGGTCATCGGGATCACCAACGCCTTTAACCTGCTGGACATCCTTGACGGTTTGGCGGCTTTTACCGCACTCCTGATCAGTGCCGGTTTTTTTATCATCGCCTGGCTCGGGATGGATGCCTACACCATGATACTCTCTTTGAGCCTGGCTGTTTCTTTAGGGGGTTTTCTGGTTTACAATCTGCCGCCGGCCCAGGGAGATATGGGCAATGCCGGGAGCCATTTCCTCGGGTTTGTGCTTGCGGCGCTGGCCGTATTCATCAGCTATGCCCCTTTGCAGCGTCCGGTCGCGCTTTTCGCCCCGGTGATTATCCTCGGGTTGCCGATCATCGATACGGCATTTCTTATCGTGGTGCGGCTGTTGAAAAAAAACCTCCCTTTTAAGAAGAGCAACGATCACCCCGCGTTAAAGCTGCTGGCGCTGGGTTTTTCAAAGGGTAAGGCCTTGTTCGCGCTCTCCCTCTTGTGCCTTTTCTTTGTCGCCTGCGGGGTCCTGGTCAGTAAGGCCCCGAATGTGTTCGGCATCGCCATCGCGGCTCTTGCGGCCCTGGTCGGCGTATGGTTTGGGATCACCATAGCCAGAGTGAAAACCGTATGAGCAGAAAGAAAATCCTGGTGATCGGTGCCGGGCTTGCGGGATTGAGCGCGGCCAGGCACCTTGAGCGCAACGGCATCGCCTGCACGGTCCTGGAGAAAGAAAGAGAGCCGGGCGGCCTCTGCCGTTCCAAAGAGGTCCGCGGTTTTACCTTTGACTGCGACGGCCACCTCCTGCATTTTAAACATCCATCTTCTTTTGCGTTGGTCAACAGGCTTCTGAAGGGGAACCTTAAGGAGCATCGGCGCAGCGCCTGGGTGTATAGCTACGGCCGGTTTTGCCGTTATCCTTTCCAGGCAAACCTCTACGGCCTTCCGCCGTCGGTAGTGAAAGAATGCCTGCTGGGGTTGATGGAAAGGCCCCCCGCGATGAGCCGGCGTTCGAAAACGCAGGAAACGTTTTTGCACTGGACGCTCAGGACGTTCGGCCGCGGCATCGCCCGGCATTTCATGGTCCCCTACAATACAAAATTTTGGACCCTTCCTCTCAGGGACCTGACCTGTGAGTGGCTCCAGGAGGTTGTGCCGGTTCCTTCGGTGCCGCAGATCGTGGAAGGGACCCTGCGCCCCAGCCGCAAACAATACGGATATAATGCCCGCTTCTGGTACCCGCGCCAGGGCGGTATCCAGCAGTTACCCGCGGCGCTGGCCAAGGATGCCGGCGATATCCGCACCGGCTGCAGGGTAGTCGGGATCGACCCGCGCACAAAGACCGTGACCCTTTCCTCGGGCGCAAAAGAACGCTACGACTGCCTGATCGCCACTGCGCCGCTTCCGGAGATGGCAGGGCTTATCAAGGGGATGCCCTTGAAGGTCCGCCGGCTCTGCGGGCAATTACGCTGGAATTCTATTTATAATATCAACCTCGGCCTCGACCGGGGCAATGACCTTAAGGCGCATTGGGTATATTTCCCGCAGAAGGACACCCGTTTTTTCCGCGTCGGGTTCTTCGACAATATTTCCCGCACCCTTGCCCCGGAAGGCAAAAGCGCGCTGTATGTCGAAGCGGCTTATTCCCGTGGAAGGCCGATAGAAAAAAAATCGTTTGCGCGCTGCATCAGGAAAGACCTGGAAAAAATCGGGCTTCTCAGGCACGGAGAAAAGATCGTTGCCTCCGATATCAATGATATACAGTACGGCTACCCGATTTACGATATCCGCTATGCGGCGGCAAGAAACGCGCTCCTGCGGTATCTGGAGGGGCACACAATTTTCCCCGCCGGCCGCTACGGATGGTGGAGGTACTTTTCTATGGAAGACGCGATCCTGGACGGTATGAGGGCGGCAAAGGCCGTACGCGCACATGTTTAAAAGAATGAGCGCGATCTATTCATGGCGCAGGACCCTCTGGGAAATGGGGATAAAACAATTCAGGGCGCGATATGCCGCCTCTGTGCTCGGCGTTGCCTGGGCGTTACTTTCTCCGTTTTTGATCACGCTGGTGGTGGTATTTGTCTTTACGGCGGTTTTCAGGGTGGAGATGGAACGCTTTGCGCTTTTTGTCCTCGCCGGGATGTTCCCCTGGATGTTCATTTCCCGTTCCTTGCAGGATGCCGCCTCTTCCCTCCTGAGCCAGCAGGGGCTGCTGAGACAATTCAGTTTTCCGCGGGAGGTCCTGCCGTTGTCAAGCGTACTTTCCAGCTTCTTTACCTTCCTGGTCGGCTGGATCGTCGTCTATCCGGTCTTTTTCTTTGCGCAGCCGCGCCTGTTCGTTTTTTTCCCGCTTTGGGCATGCATAATTATTGCCACGCTGCTGTTTACCTGCGGGATCGGCCTTTTATTGTCGGTAGCAAACGTTTTCTGGCGGGATACCGGGCATTTTCTGGATGTCCTGCTCTTGTTCTGGTTCTGGGCAACGCCGGTATTTTATTCAACCGACATGGTCCCCGCGCATCTGCGCTGGGTCTATACCGTAAACCCCCTGGTACCCTTCATCGATTTTTACCGAGAAGTTTTATTGTTCGGGCGGATGCCGCAGCCCGCGCTTTTCATCGCCGTTTGCTGCTTGAGCGTGATCAGCCTGGGGTCGGGCCTTTGGGTGTTTTCCCGCTGCGAAGAGAGGCTCCTGAAGAGGATCTAGTATGCCGATAGTGGCGTTTCACAATGTCTGGGAGATGTACCGTATCAAGTTTGTCGAGGACGGCAAGCCGGCGTGGGAAAACTTCTGGGCGCTCAAAGACGTTTCGTTTGCCCTTGAGAAAGGCGAGTCCCTCGGGATCATCGGAGAAAACGGCGCCGGCAAATCCACTATCCTCAAGCTGATCGCGGGCATGATCAAGCCGGACCGGGGCGCGGTTGAGGTCTCGGGTAAGGTTTCGGGACTGCTTGAGCTGGGTGCCGGCTTTCAATCCGAGTTGACCGGGAAAGAGAACGTGTATTTGAACGCAAGTATGTTCGGCCTTTCCCGCGCAGAAACCGACGCGGTATACGCGGACATCGCCGATTTCGCCGATATAGGAAAATTTATCCACGCCCCCGTAAAATGCTATTCCCAGGGGATGTTCGTGCGCCTGGCCTTTGCCATCGCCGTCCATGTCCCGTCACAAATCCTTCTGATCGACGATACGCTTGCGGTCGGAGACGAACATTTCCAGCGCAAATGCCTGCGCAAGATTTTCGAGTTCAAAGAGAAGGGCGCATCGGTCGTCTTTGTCACGCACGACATGCATATGCTCGGGCGCCTGTGTAACCGTACCCTGCTGCTCAAGGAGGGGAGGGTGCTTAAAGACGATGCCGTAGAGAGGGCCGTCTCTCTTTATACCCAGACAACCGGGCCGCGTGAAAAAGTGGCGCATATCGAAGCGGGGGCGCTTGCCCTCGTATGTAACGAAGGAAGGCTTTTTATCAATTGGCAGGGGAGGCTCCTTACTCCCGGTCACGGTGGGCATAGCGCATTCCTGGTAGCGGGCGCCTGGCTTCATTCTGCCCAGGCCGACTGGACGATAACCAGAGAATCGGATTCGGTCATCGTTGCCGCGGGGCAATTCTACCAGGTTCCCCTGCGCCAGGTGTGGAGGATAGAGCTGCAGGAGGACCGTTCGATTGCCTGGAGCATCGACCTTGAATCGCCGGAGGGGCTTAAAGTTCAGGAAGGGTTTGTCAGCATTATAACCGGCACCGAGTATGCCTATTGGCGTACCCCCTGCGAAAAAGGAGAATTCAGCGCGTTCCCCCAGGGCGCAAACGGCTGGCAGGATGTCCTGGGACGCGAGGTTTCCAGAAAATGCCTGGCGCTCGTGCAGGGAACGGATACGCCCGAGACCCCGGTAATGGCCTTTGAACTTCTCAAGTCTTCCGGAAAGAATTCCGCCCAGATATTGAACGGTGATGAATATACCTGCGGCCGCATGATGCGCTACCGTATCTTAAGCCTTTCTTCCGGGCAGCCGGGAGAGGCGTCCCGGGAGGCGTTCTTTTCCGGGCGCATCAGGATAGCGCCGGCAGACCTCGACCGGTATCTTGCGGAAAGGGAAGAACATAATTTCCTTTCCTGCGGGCGCCTGGATGTCGCATTCGAGGCAGGAGGGCTTAAGCTTTCATA
>JAQTNB010000063.1 GCA_028714055.1 Candidatus Omnitrophota bacterium | reverse complement strand
TCTGCTGCGGAAGGTGGATCATGAAGGTCGCCCTGATCAATCCCGCGGCCCGGGGAGCCAAATATAGCGTAGAACCTCTGGGTCTGGGATACATTGCCGGCTATTTGGAACAAAACGGCATTGATGTCATGATCATTGATCAAGTAGCCGGGGATAACATAAACAGGCAGGTCGATGTTTACAAGCCGGATATAGTTGGTATCGCTTGCCGCCCTGACATTATAGGGATATCCTCCATGACCCCTCTGGTGATAGACGCATACCGCATAGCCGATACCTGCCGCAGGAAGGGGATTTTAACTGTCATGGGAGGCCCGCATCCCAGCGCAATGCCGGAAGAAGCCCTGGAGCATGCCGATGTGGTGGTTGTGGGCGAAGGAGAAAAGGCAATGCTGGATATCGTCAAAGACGGTATCAGTTCGGGCATTGTCTCCCGTCCTTACGTAGAGAACATAGACGAGCTCCCCTTGCCTGCGCGGCACCTTATGAAGCAGGAATTTTACCTGCATACGGCAAGTAAGCTTAAAATGTTCACCTTAGCTTTTCTTGGGTCTTCCCTCCCTTCGGTAAAGTCCGCCTCAATACTTACCAGCAGGGGCTGCCCCTTTCATTGCATATTCTGCCATAACAGTCTCAGGCAGTCTCCTGTCCGCTTCCATGGCGTAGCCCGAGTATTGGACGAAATACGGCAATTGAAGACCGGCTATGGGGTCGAAGCAATGACTTTTTTAGACGACAATTTCCTGGCGAATAAACCCAGGGCAGAAGAGATCTGCCGTAAAATCACAGCCGAAAAGCTCGATGTCCTTTGGAGTTGCGTTACCTCAGCGCAGTTTATCGACCGGCGGACAGCCACGATGATCAAGGACGCCGGCTGCAGGCAGGTAAATTTCGGTTGCGAGAGCGGCTCCCAACGGATCCTGGATGTTTTAGAAAAATCAGCCACTGTTGAACAGAATAGAGAGGCGATCAGGATCTGCAAAGAGGCAGGGATCTTAGTGGCTGCTTCTTTTATGATCGGGAACCCCACGGAGACAGTCGAAGACGTCAGGTTGACCCAGAGGTTTATTTTCGAGACCCAGCCGGAGGAGTTCTATGTTAATATTACCACCCCCTATCCCGGCACCAAGCTTTGGGAATCATGCAATAAAAAACTACGCAAGCCGCTTAAGTGGGGCGATTTCTATCGGGGGAGCCTTCAAGTGTATCCGTTTAGCCCCTTTGATAAGGCAGAGTTGGGGAAGTTGTTTTTAGAGACGATACTGGTCAAGCCCGTTGCGAGTTCGAGCGATTGGAAGTCGGCATTGCGTTATCCCGGGGAGAGTGTCGGCTGGTTTTTACGCCACCCGCTGACCGCCGTTAAGATCATATTGGGAAGATACGTCATGAAGAACAAAAAAAGCAATACGCGTAACGCAGATGTAATGGAAAACAGAGCGCGAGGTTTCTCTGCCGGAGGTGGGGCATGAAAATCGCTTTAATCAATCCGTCGGCCAAAAGGGTCAATGCAGGCGTAGAGCCGCTGAGCCTGGGATACATTGCCGGCTATTTGGAACAAAACGGCATTGATGTAAGGATCATCGACCAGGTAGCGGGAGATGATATAAACAGGCAGATCAACGCGTACAAACCGGACATCGTTGGCATAACGAGTATGGCGCATATGGTTATAGAGGCATACCGCATAGCCGACATCTGCCGCAGGAAGGGGATTTTGACCGTGATGGGAGGGGTGCATCCCAGCGCGATGCCGCAGGAGGCCCTGGAGCATGCCGATGTGGTGGTTGTGGGCGAGGGAGAAAAGGCGATGCTGGATATCGTTAAAAACAGGACCACCTCGGGCATTGTCTCCCGGCCCTATACGGAGAATATCGATGAGTTACCCATGCCGCACTGGCGCCTGATGAAACAAGATTTTTATGCGCACGCTCATCAACTCAAACAGCATATCTTTGGTTCTTTAGGGCATAAAGTAGCTTTCTCGATGAGGTCAGCCTCGGTGCTCACCAGCAGGGGCTGCCCTTTCCGCTGTATATTTTGCCTTAATAGCTTAAGACAAAGTCCGGTGCGATTCCATAGCGCCGAAAGGGTCTTGGATGAGGTACGGCGACTGAAGACCGATTATGGCATTGAGGCAATAGTTTTTTTGGATGAAAATCTCCTGGTGAATAAGCCGCGGCTTGAGAAGATCTGCAGGGCGATGACAGACGAAAAGCTCAATATCCTTTGGTGTTGCGGCGCGTCCGCGCATTTTATCGACCGCCGGACAGCCACGATGATCAAAGAAGCCGGCTGCAGGCTTGTCGCCTTTGGCATTGAGAGCGGTTCCCAGCGGATCCTCGACGTATTAGGCAAGACGACTACCGTAGAACAGAATAAAGAGGCGATCAGGGTCTGCAAAGAGGCCGGGCTTCTGGTGCACGCGTCATTCATGCTCGGCAACCCTGGCGAAACGCTCGAAGACGTCAGGCTGACCCAAAAATTTATTCTCGAAACTCAGCCGGAGGTTTTCTATGTTAATATTACCACCCCCTATCCCGGCACCAAGCTTTGGGAACTGTATAATGAAAAAATTCCCCGGCCTATTAATTGGCGCGGCTTTAACTCATCAAAAAGTTTAGATGTCTATGCCTACACGCCGTTCGGCAAGGCAGAACTGGGAAAATTGTTTATTGAAACGGTGCTGATAAGGCCGGCGGTGTATTATAAGGATTGGAGGTCGGTACTGCGGTATTTCAAGGGAGGCGTCCGTTGGTTCTTGTGGCATCCGTTTACGGCCGCCAAATTTATACTATATGTGATCAGGAGGAATATAGGCAAAAAACAACCATGCAAGACATAGGGCAGATGCGATGAAGAACGCCTGCGGTATCCTGTTTTGCTATAACGAAGAGCATATCCTCGCCGAGTGCCTCAGCCACTATTTACGGCAAGGTATCGACCTCGTACTCGCCGATAATCACTCCACGGATTCAAGCGTGGCCATCGCCCGCACGTTTCAGCAAAACAATGATACCGAAGGCAGGATCACCGATATCCTCCATATTGAGACCCAGGGTTTCCAATGGCAAAAGATCCTGCGCCGCGCCTGCGATTATATGCATGCCAGCCTCTCGGATTACGAGTGGATTGTGCTCATTGACAGCGATTCGTTCTATTATTCCCCGGTCAAGGGATTGCCGCTTTTGGGGTTCATGGAGCATGTAAGCCGTGCCGGGTACAATATTATCAACGGAGCATTACATGAATTTTACCCGACAGAGAAAGACGACCCCTTGATCCTCTCCCCCCTCGAAAGGTTACGTTACTGCCATCTTCATCTCCGCCCCGATTATCCTCAGCACAAGATCTTCCGTTACCATCCGACGGTGGATTTCTATACGCGTTCCGGGCATATCTGTTTAAGAGAAAACCCGCGGGTCTTTCCCTTGAAATTCATATTTGAGCATTATCCATGGGTTTCATATGAGCATGCTCTAAAGAAAATTTTTAAAGACCGGAATTCCAGGCTTGTTGAGCGGAGCATATCGCCCGAGGCGCACCCGCAATATCTTGGCCTGCTGCCGGTAAAAGAAGAGCTGGTCCGCGAATCGTGCGGTTTGAAATTATACGACAGGGACAAATTATCGGTCTCAAACAGGAAGTTATCCTGGCTCACCAGGTTTGCCTTACTGTATAAGATAGCCGGGTCTGCTAAAACCGGCCTGAGAAGCTTGTGGTTTCTTCTGGGAAGAGGCAGGGCAGCAGCCGGCGATTTTGTTTTGCTGTGGGCGGTTAACAAGCGTTGGTTAACCCGCCATCTCAGGGAACTTTTTGTCCAGGCAGGGAGGGAATTAAGAAAATCCGCCGATTATTCCCACCCTCCGCACAGGCAGGTGGCTGTCAGCGAGATCATACGGCAAAAAGACGTTGTTTACGGCCTGCCCGAAGATTTCCACTTCCTGATGACAAATTTTTGCAATGCGCGCTGCGCATTTTGCAATCAATACCCCTCCGCAGAGATGAAAGAAATGAGGTTCCGCGATTTTCTTACGATGCTTTCGCACATACCGACGACAAAAAGGACGTTTTATCTCAGCGGCGGAGGGGAGCCTTTGCTTTGCCGGGATCTCTTCGATATCATACGGCATGTTAATGCGGCATACCCTGAGACTGCGGTAAGGATAATAACCAACGGCCTTTTGATCGCCCAATGTGCGGATCAACTCTCGCGGCATAAGATCGACCAACTCATCATTTCGGTGCACGGGGGAAGCCGGGAGACGTCTAACGCCATATTCCAGGTAAACGGCTACGATGTATTTGACAATCTGAAAGTCTTAAACGAACGTCTTAAAAAGAGCGGAAATACCATCCGTAAGGCCTTTTCCTGCGTCGTTTCGCAACGGAACATCGATGAAATCCCGCTGATCATAAAAATGGCGGGTAAATTGGGTGTCAAAGAGGTCAAGGTGCTCTTCCGCAGGTTTTATCGGCATACCGGCGCTCAGGAAGGGCGTTTCGACGGGCAGGATTCTCTTTTCTTTGCTCAAAAAAAATACAACAAGGCGATCAACAGCGCCAAAACACTGGCCAGAAGAACGGGGATCGCCTTGTCATGTGATCCGCTATTTTTGAGCACTCCTGTTGAACGCCCATGTTTTCAGCCATGGCAAAATATCGTCATTGATTGGGACGGGAATATATATCCTTGCACCGGAGGAGAAGCTTTATTTTATAATAAAGTCCGTTCCGGCGACTATTATTTCGGCAACCTTTTACAAGAGAATCTCGCGCAATGTTGGAACAACAATATGTACATCATGATTAGAAGGACTTGCAGCAGAAATTATAAAAGAAAATGGGTCGCAGAGTGCGGCGACTGCCATAACAGCCTGTGTTTTAAAGGCCCGGATATGGAGAGCAGGCATGTTATGAGGCGGCATGACGCCGGGGAAACGGTGCCGCGATCTTGCGCAGACCTTTACAAGAGGCATTAAGATGAGGGTAGCTTTTATTAATCCGATGGCCAAAGGGATGAAGGTGACCATAGAGCCGCTTAACCTGGGGTATCTTGCCGGTTACCTGGAGCTTCATGGCATCGAGGTTAAGATCATAGATCAGATGGCAGGCGACGATATAAAAAAAGAAATCAGCGCCTATCATCCGGATATCGTAGGCATCACCAGTATGACCCCCATGGTGCTGGACGCATACCGCATAGCCGATATGTGCCGCAGGATGAAAATCTTGACCATACTGGGAGGGCCGCATCCCAGCGCATTACCAGAAGAGGCTCTGGAGCACGCTGATATAGTTGTGACGGGCGAGGGAGAGGCCGCAATGTTGGCTATCGTGAAAGAGGGGCTCACCTCCGGTATCGTCAGCCGCCCTTATCTGAACGATCTGGATGCCCTGCCTTTACACCCGCGGCATTTAATGAAACAAGGATTTTACCTCGGCGGGGCAAGCGAAACCAAGAAGTACATGCTTGCTTTTCTCGGGCCTGCCCTGGCTTCCATAAAATCCGCAGCGCTGCTCACCAGCAGGGGATGCCCTTTGCGCTGTATATTTTGCCGTAATAGCTTAAGGCAAAGCCCGGTGAGATTCTATAGCGCCGAAAGAGTGATGGAAGAAATAAAGAGGCTCAAGGCGGATTATGGCGTGGCAGCCATGATTTTTCTGGATGAAAATTTCCTGGTGAATAAGCCGCGGCTGGAGAAGATCTGCCAGGCGATGATCAATGAAAAACTCGGCATCCTCTGGGGCTGTATGACCTCTTCCCACTATCTTGACCGTACAACGGCCCGGATGATACGGGAGGCGGGGTGCCGGCAGGTAAACTTTGGCATTGAAAGCGGCTCGCAAAGGATGCTGGATATTTTGGGTAAATCCACGACCGTAGAACAGAATAAAGAGGCGATCAGGGCCTGCAAAGAAACAGGGCTCCTGGTGGCCGGTTCATTTATGATCGGGAACCCCAAAGAAACGATCGAAGATGTCCGGCTCACACAGCAATTTATGCGCGAAAACGAACTCGACAGTTACCGCGTCAATATTACCACGCCTTATCCTGGAACAAAAATATGGGAGCAGTGCAAGGAACAGATACCAAAGCCTTTTAATTGGAAGGGGTTCGATCAAAGTAATTTCCGGGTTTATCCTTATAGCCCGTTCAGCAAGGCCACCCTGGGTAAGCTGTTTCTTGAGACCGCGCTGGTAAAACCGTGTGTATCCCCGCGGGATTGGAAAACCGCCCTGCGTTATCCCAAGGAGAGCCTGCGCTGGCTTTTCAGGCACCCGATCACAGCCGTCAAGATCGTCTTGGGAAGATATGACAGCCGGAAAATGAAAATAAGAAGAAATAACAAGATCGTTAAAAGAGAAGAGATCAGCCTCGGGTATAAATGCAACGCGCGATGCCGGTTTTGTTTCTACGATTGTTCCTTGAAAAGCCCTTTAAGGAGCGTTGAAGAGATCAGAAAAGATATCCGTGCCGCCACGCGATATGGAATAGAGCACATCGAGCTTTCGGGAGGAGAACCGATGTTGCATACAGAGATATATTCCATAGTCAAATTTTGCAAGGGGCAGGGGTTTAAGACTATTTGCATGATCACGAACGGCTCTCTTTTAAAAAACAGAGATACGATGAAATCTTTGCAAGATGCCGGGCTGAACGAGTTTGTGTTTTCCTTGCACGGCGCCGATGCGCAGATGCATGATTACCTGACGAGGGCCCAGACCTATCACGATATACTGCAGGCAATCGATCATGCCAAGGCGCTGGGT
>JAQTNB010000062.1 GCA_028714055.1 Candidatus Omnitrophota bacterium | reverse complement strand
TGCAGGATAAGGGGATGGATACGGTGGAAGCAAACGAGGCGCTGGGGCATAAGGCGGACCTGCGGGATTACGGGATCGGCGCGCAGATCCTGGTGGACCTGGGAGTAAAACATTTGCGCCTGCTTACCAATAATCCCCGCAAGATAGTCGGTCTTGAGGGGTATAACCTGCGCGTTATCGAGCGGGTCCCGCTGGAGGTGGAGCCGAATCCGGCTAACGTCCATTACCTGAGGACCAAGAAGGAGAAGCTGGGGCATAACCTTAATATTTAGAAGTAAGCATCCGCCGCAAATCGTGGCGGACTCATGAGGAGGAGGGAACGCATATGGGAAAAATCATTGAAGGGAACCTGATCGCCAAGGGAAAAAAGTTTTGCATTATCGCTTCGCGCTTTAACGATTTTGTCACCAAGGAGCTGATCGCCGGCTGTATTGATACGCTTACCCGTCATGGCTGCGCAGAGCAGGATACGACAGTGGTCTGGGTCCCGGGCGCTTTTGAAATCCCGGTTGCCGCTCAGAAACTGGCAAAATCAAAAGATTACGATGCGGTCATCTGCCTGGGTGCCGTGATCCGCGGCTCTACCCCGCATTTCGACTTCATTGCTTCGGAAGCGGCCAAGGGCGTGGCTCAGGTCGCGCAGGCCACCGGCCTTCCGGCGATCTTCGGCATCATCACCGCCGACACGATAGAGCAGGCGATCGAACGCGCGGGGACCAAGGACGGCAACAAGGTCAGGGACGCAGCGCTTTCCGCCATCGAGATGGCAAACCTGCTTGGTCAGATCAAATAGCGTCGCAACGGCAGCAGGAGCAATATGCGTAAACGCACACTTTCCCGGGAATTTGCTTTACAGGTGCTTTACCAGATCGACGTAACAGGCGAATCACCCGACGAGGCCTTGGAGAAGTTCTGGAAATGCCGCGAGGAAGAAGGCATCGAGGAACAGGTCAGTTGTTTTGCCGGAGAGCTGGTAAAGGGGGCTTTTTCCCGGATGCCGGATATCGACGGGATAATCTCCCGCCATGCGACCAACTGGCAATTGAAGCGTATGGCTATCGTGGACCGCAACATTTTGCGGCTCGGTTGTTATGAGCTGGCTTTCCGCACGGATATCCCGCCCAAGGTTTCCATTAACGAAGCGGTAGAGTTGGCCAAGAGGTATTCCAGCATCGAGGCGGGCAAGTTCGTCAACGCCGTGCTCGATAAGATCAAGGCCGAGCAGAAAAAATGAGATATGCCGACCTGCACGTCCATACCGCTTATTCCGACGGGACCTTCAGCCCCGGGGAATTGGTGGCCGAGGGTGTCAAGGCTGGCCTTGCGGCGGTCTCCGTGGTGGACCATGATACCGTCGAAGGTATCGAGCCGGCGATCGAGGCATCCCGGGGCAGCGGCTTAGAGGTCGTCAGCGGCATCGAATTGACCGCCGAGTTCGAAGGGGCCGAAATACATATCCTCGGTTACCTGCTGGACCACCGCGACCCCGAGCTGGGGAAAAAACTTCTGGGGCTCAAAGAAGACCGGAGGCTCAGGGTCTTTAAGATCCTTAAAAAACTCAAAGAGGCGACGGGCGTGGATATCGATCCCGATGCGGTCTTCGGCATTTCCGGTAAAGGGACCGTCGGGAGGCTGCATATCGCGCAGGCGATGGTGGCAAGCGGCGCGGTAGGCTCGGTCTACGAAGCCTTTAAGAAGTATATCGGGGACAGGTCTCCGGCGTATGTCTCGGGCTTCAGGTTTTCTCCTGCCCAGGCAATAGCGCTTATCCGGGAGTCGCAAGGCATACCGGTGCTGGCCCATCCGTATTCCCTCGGCAACGACGCCCTGATCCCTTTGTTCGTCAAGGACGGGCTGATGGGGATAGAGGCCTATTACCCGGAGCATTCTTCCGAGAAGACCAATGTGTATCTGGCACTGGCAGAAAAACACGGGCTGCTGGTTACCGGCGGTTCGGACTGCCACGGTTCCGCAAAACCAAACATCTCTGTCGGCTCTCTTAAGGTCCCGTATGACCTGGTCGAAAAGCTTAAAGGGGCCCGGGGACTGACGGATAAAGCTTAAACTCAAAATGAAATCACAAAAAAACCACAATTACTTTATGAATATGGCTATCAGGCTTGCCCTCAAGGCCAGGGGGATGACTTCTCCTAATCCTCTGGTCGGGGCGGTGGTGGTCAAGGATAACAAGGTGGTCGGCCGGGGATACCATCAGAAGGCAGGGGGAGCGCATGCCGAAGTCATTGCCCTGGATGAGGCAGGCACGCGCGCCCGGGGAGCCACGCTCTATGTGACCCTGGAGCCCTGCGCGCATTTTGGAAAGACGCCTCCGTGCGTGGACCGGATAGTGAATAGCGGCATCCGCCGGGTCGTCATCGGGATGATCGACCCTAACCCGATGAATAACGGCAAGGGGTGCGCGATATTGAAACAGCGGGGAGTAAAGGTTGAGGCCGGGTTTTGCCAGGAGCGCCTGAGCTTCATGAACGAAGCCTTCATAAAATATATCACCCGGAGGATCCCTTTTGTGACGGTCAAGGTAGCGCAGTCGCTTGACGGGAAGATCGCCACTTCCGGAGGGGATTCCAAATGGATAACTTCCGATAAGTCGCGGGCCTACGCGCACCGCATGCGGCAGTTCTATGACGCCGTGATGGTGGGGGTGAATACCGTATTGAGGGATGACCCCCGGCTTGACGCCTGGTTCTCCGCGCGCCACCCGGCAAAAGTCATTATCGACAGCCAGGTGAGCACTCCGCAGAACGCCAATGTCTTCAGCGGCCACAGCCCGGTCATTATCGTCACGGTTTCTTCTCCCGACGGGCAGGCAACGCAGAACAGGCAGTTTCTCGTTGATAAGGCGAAGATCCTGGAGGTAAAGGAAAAAGAGGGGCAGATCAACCTTAAGGACGCGCTTAAGAAGCTTGCGCAGCGCTTTGAAATAACCAGTATCCTTGTCGAGGGGGGCGGCACCCTGATCGGCTCGCTTTTTGACGAAGGCCTGGTAGATAAAGTACTTTTCTTTATCAGCCCCAAGATCATCGGCGGGAAGGACGCGATCGGCTCGGTGATGGGCAAGGGCGTTCCGCTGGTTAACCGGGCGATCAAGATCAAAAATTTACGCATACGGCGTTTCGGAGAGGATATACTGGCGGAAGGTTACGTTTCTTAGGCTATGTTTTCCGGTATCGTAGAAGAATTGGGGTCAGTCAAAACGATAAGCAGGCGCGGTGTGGTTACGCTGCTGGAGGTATCCGCCGCAGAGGCCCTGGACGGGACGGTTGTGGGAGACAGTATCGCCGTTAACGGGACGTGCCTGACGGTCGTCGGCATAGATAAGGGCACGCTGAGTTTTGAAGTCATACAGCAGACCCTTACGGCTACGAACCTCGGGGAGTTGCATACCGGCTCCAAGGTCAACCTTGAGCGCAGCCTGCGGGTGGGAGAGAGGATCTCGGGACATTTTGTCACCGGGCACGTCGATTGCATCGGGATCATACGCCAGAAAAAACACGTTTCTTCCAACCTTTGCGTCGAGGTGGCTGTCCCTCACCGGTACCTGGGATTTATCGTCCCGCAGGGGTCGGTTTCGCTCGACGGTATCAGCCTGACCGTGGTGTATAAGAAAGGCAATACCTTCGGCGTGTATATCATACCGCATACCCTTGAGCATACGACCCTGAAATTCAAGGGCCCCTCGGAAAAGGTAAACGTGGAATTCGATGTGCTTACCAAAAAGAACTCCTAAATATTGCCAATCTTTTCTATTTCTGCTATACTAAAAAGATAAATTTAGAAGGCATTTTCCTCGGGGCGTGGCTCAGCTTGGCTAGAGCGCAGCGTTCGGGACGCTGAGGTCACAGGTTCAAATCCTGTCGCCCCGATAATTCCTCCTCGTAACACAGCTTTTTTCTCATGCAGAAACAAATCCACATTTTTTTTACGGGCAAGGTGCAGGGCGTCGGCTTCAGGTTTGCGGTTGAAAATATCGCCCGCGAACTTTCCGTCAACGGTTGGATCATGAACCTTCCCGATGGCCGCGTTGAGCTGCGCGCCGAAGCCGGCGAAGAGGCCCTTAAAGAATTCCTCAGCCGCATTAATCAGGATTTTTCGCGCTGTATCGACGATGCCGATATACACTGGCTTGAAGCCGCAGGCAGGTTCAAGGAGTTCAGGATCAAATTCTGATGCGTTACGGCATCTTTTCCGATGTGCATTCAAACCTTGAGGCTTTGGAGGCGGTCCTCAAAGCCTATGAACAGGAAAAGGTCGGGCAGTATTATTGTGCCGGTGATATAGTCGGATATGCGGCCGATCCCCGGGAGTGCGTCGCAAAAGTCAGTTCCCTGCCGGGTACGGCAGTCGCAGGCAATCACGATTGGGCAGCCGCAGGGCTTTTTCCCTCCGAGTATTTCAATTCTTTTGCCCGCCAGGCGATCGCCTGGACAAAAAGCACCCTGTCGGAGAGCTCCGGCCTTGGATACCTGGCTGCCTTGCAGCTTGTCTGCCGTAATCCCGACCTGGTGCTGGCTCACGGCACGCTTCATGGGCCTCAATTTTTCGATTATATGCTCGGGTTCTCGGAGGCCGCCGCAACCTTTGCCGCGCTGGGCCAGGACAATATTTGTTTTGTCGGCCATACCCACGTAGCAGGGATCATTATCCGGGATGAATCCGGCGGCATGCGCCAGGAAACAGGCGGGTCCTGCAGGATCGTCAAGGGAAAGAAATATATCGTCAATGTCGGCAGTGTCGGCCAGCCCCGGGACCGTGATCCCCGGGCAGCCTATTGCGTTTATGACAGCGAGGCTTCCATGGTCAGTATTAAAAGGGTCGCCTATGATATCCGCAAGGCGGCCGGAAAGATCGCCGAGAACGGGCTTCCCGCTTATCTGGGAGAAAGGCTTTTGACGGGGACCTAAGATGCAGCCGGTGACCAGGAAGAGAATAGAAGAGCTTCGGGCACAGATCAGGCGCCATGACCGCCTTTATTATGAACAGAGTGACCCGGAGATCTCCGATACCGAATATGACCGCCTGATGCGGGAGCTCAAAGACCTGGAGGAGGCGCATCCTGAATTCAAGGCTGCCGATTCTCCCACGGAGCGCGTTTCCGGGGGGATCCTCGAAGGTTTTAAAACGGTCAGGCACCGGCAGCGGATGATTTCGCTGGATAACACCTATTCATATGATGAGCTGGCTGATTGGGAAACGCGCCTGCATAAGGTTTTGCGTTCCCGGGAGAAAGTCGAGTACGTCGCGGAGCTCAAGATCGACGGTGTCAGCGCCAACCTTACTTACGAGAAAGGGGTATTGCGCACCGGCGCGACCCGCGGTGACGGAGAAACAGGCGAAGATGTCACCAGGAACATCAAGACCATCAGGGCCATACCTCTGGCGTTGGCCGGAAAGAATATTCCCGATTTGATCGAGGTCAGGGGAGAGGTGCACATGGAGCGCCCTGATTTTGACGCGCTGAATAGAGAGAAGGAGAAACTGGGGGAGGTCCCGTTTGCCAATCCGCGCAATGCCGCAAGCGGTTCGCTTAAGCTCCTGGACCCTTCGCTGGTCGCCAGGAGAAGATTGACGTTCTTCGCGCATTCGATGGGGGAGCACAAGGGCCCGGAGATTGCCACCCACTGGGAATTCCTTGAGCGCCTCAAAGGCTGGGGCATACGCACCAACCCCCATGTGCGGCTGGCGAAAACCCTCGATGAGATCATCGCGTATTGCAAGGAGTGGGAAGAAAAGAGAAAGCGCCTGCCTTACGAGACGGACGGTATCGTCATCAAGGTGAACGATTTTGCCCTGCAGAGGATGCTCGGCGAAACCCTTAAGAGCCCCCGTTGGGCGATCGCCTATAAATTTCCCGCGCAGCAGGCGACGACCACGGTCGTTGCCATACACGTTAACGTCGGCAGGACCGGCGTCATCACCCCGACCGCCGAACTTGAGCCCGTAGAATGCGCGGGCGTCACCATAACTCACGCCACCCTGCATAATTTCGATGAGATACGCCGTTTAAACATACGGGTCAAAGACCGCGTCTTGATCGAACGCGCCGGGGAGGTTATCCCCAAGGTCGTCAAGGTGGTCAAGAGCTCCTCCAGCGCGGCGTTCCATATCCCGCATAAATGCCCTGCCTGCGGGGAAAGGATCGTCAAAGAAAAAGAAGAAGACGTTGCCTACCGCTGCGTGAACCCTTTTTGCCCGGCACAGCTTGAGCGCGCGATCCTGCATTTTGCCTCCCGTCAGGCAATGGATATCGAAGGCCTGGGGGAATCGGCGGTCAGCCAGCTTGTGCAGAAGGGCCTGATCAAGGGGATCGAGGACATCTATTCCCTGGGTAAAAAAGAATTGCTGCAGCTGGAATTATTCAAAGAAAAGAAAGCGGCGAACCTCCTTGAGGCGATAGAGCAGAGCAAGCGCCGGCCTCTTTCGCGGCTGATCTTCGGATTGGGGATCCGCCATGTAGGGGAGAAGGCCGCGTATGTCATGGCGCAGCGTTTCGGGGAGATGGACGCCCTGCTGAAAGCCCGCCAGGATGACTTTGATTCCATATATGAGTTCGGCTCGGTCATCGCCGAATCGGTGGTAAAATTCTTCAAGGATGAGCGCAGCGTGCGCATGATCAAGGCCCTTCGGCAGGCGGGAGTCAATTTTACGGAAGAACGCGCCCCCGCCGCCAAGTCGGCGCTTACGGGAAAGACCATTGTTTTTACCGGGGAGCTTGGCCGCTACAGCCGTGCCGAGGCCGAAGCCCTGGCGCGCAGGCTGGGAGGGAATGTTTCTT
>JAQTNB010000061.1 GCA_028714055.1 Candidatus Omnitrophota bacterium | reverse complement strand
CCCTGAAATTCAAAGCGCAGGCGATACTTTCAAAGAACCTTTCACTGCTCTTCGGGAACTTTGAAGTGGTCACGGTCGAGCCGTTTGACGCGAAGACGAGCGAAAAATACCTGGAGGCGCGCCTGCGGGAGATACCGCTGGACGCGCGGCTGAAAAATTTTATCGTCCACTTTACCGGGGGGCACCCGTTCTACCTGGAGCTGATCACCGAAGAACTCCTGAAGTCGCCGCTCACCGACGCGGGGCTCGCGGATATCATCGAGAACCTGCTTTTCGCGCCCTCGGGGATATTGAACCAGAAATTCTCAAACTACTTAAAAAGGTTCCTGGACACGCCGCACAGCCAGGATTACCTTTCGATCTTGCGGATGGTGGCCTGCGGGCACAACCGGCTTAAGGAAATCACGCATTTCATCCATAAACCGAAGCAGGAGGTCCTCGCGCGCATCAACCACCTCCTGGAGTGCGACGCCCTGGTGCGCAGCGGAGAATTTTTCTCGGTCAACGACCGCATATTCGGCTTTTGGCTCAGGTTCGTGCACCAGGAAAAACTGCAGTCACTGACATTTGACGCCCACAACCAGAAGAACCTCTTCAGGGAAAACGTGGAAAAAATGATCGCCGAATTCATGGCCAGCTCAAACCAGCCGGTCCTGGAACGCATGGCCGAGCTCCTCAGGCTCTTTGACGACGACACGATCCAGATAGAGAAGAAGAAGGTCCGGCTCACCCATTTCAGGGAGATAAAACCCATGGAATTCGGCCGCAACCGCCTGCGCGCCGGGCTCATCGGCCGTTCAAACGAGGCGCTCTGGATCATCGCTTTTAAGGATGACACGATCGGCGAAGAGGACGTCGTGGAATTCGCCAGGGAATGCAAACGCTACCGCCATTCGAAGCTCCAGCGCAAAATACTGGTAACGGCGAGCGAGGTCGATGCCAATGCCAGGCTTAAGGCAATGGAAGAAAAGATCTGGACCTGGGACCTTGCCAACGTCAACCAGATCCTTGATCTCTACCTTAAACCCAGGGTGATCGCGTGAAGATAGGGGTCCTTTCCGACACCCATATACCGGAAACCGCGCGCGACCTGCCGGAAGAACTGCTTGAAGCCTTTCGGGGGGTGGATATGATACTGCATGCCGGAGACCTGGTAGAGATGCCGGTGATCGCGCGGCTCAAAAAAATCTGCCCCAACGTAAAAGCGGTATGGGGGAATATGGACCCTTACGAAGTCAGGAAAGAACTTCCGGAAAAAGAAGTCATTAGCGCCGGAAAATACGCGATCGGGCTCATACACGGCCGGGGAAACCCCTCGGGCCTCATCACGGTGGTCCAGGAGGCATTCAAGGGGGAGAAGCTGGATCTGATCGTCTTCGGGCATTCACACCAGCCGGGGCAGCAGCAAATAGGGCAGACTTTGTTTTTCAACCCCGGGAGCCCGACGGACAAATTTTTCGCTCCCTATAACTCATACGGGATCATCGACATAAACGACGATATCGTAACGCAGATCGTAAAACTCCCGTCATGAAAAAACTCTGGGCCCCCTGGCGCATAGGCTATATCAGGAAAACGATAGATAAGAAAAAACAACCCTGTATCTTCTGTGCCAGAAAACCTGCGAGTAACAAAGACTACGTGGTCTTTGACACCGCGCACAGCCGCGTGATGCTCAACCTTTTTCCGTATAACAACGGGCACCTGCTGGTCTCTCCGCGCAGGCATGTCGCAGACATAGCGCTCCTTGACGACAAAGAACTGCTTGACTTATTCAAGACGGTCAACCGCGCCAGGGCGCTGCTGGATAAAACCATCAAGCCCGCCGGCTACAACATAGGCGTCAATATCTCGCGCACCGCGGGCGCGGGGATCACCGAACACGTGCACGTGCATATCGTGCCGCGCTGGGAAGGGGATACCAATTTCATGCCGGTCATATTCAACGCCAAGGTCATCTCCCAGTCGCTGCAGGAACTGCACCGGCTCCTCAAGGCCGAGGCTCTCAAGGAAGGCTGACCTATGCAGAAAAATTCCTCCATCCGCCGATACGAAGACGCGATCTTCGCGCCGTATGCCATGAAGAGTTACCTGAGCAGGGGAAGGGCCCACGCGGAAAAAGAGCACCCGTACCGTTCGGCATACCAGCGCGACCGTGACCGCATCATACATTCCGCGGCGTTCAGGAGGCTGGAATACAAAACACAGGTGTTTGTCTTTCACGAAGGGGATTATTACCGCACGCGCCTGACCCATACGCTTGAGGTATCGCAGATCGCCCGCACCATCGCCTTTGCCCTCAAGCTCAACATCGACCTGGCGGAGGCCATCGCCCTGGCGCACGATCTGGGGCACACGCCCTTCGGCCACGCCGGCGAGCAGATACTCGACGAACTTATGACCCCCTACGGAGGCTTTAACCATAACCTGCAGAGCCTGCGCGTGGTCGATGTGCTGGAAGAACGCTACCCGGACTTTCCGGGCCTTAACCTCACCTGGGAACTGCGCGAGGGGATCGTCAAACACTCCTCCGCGTACGATACGGCATCCGCCCAGGAAGACCTGGCGCCGGAACAAATGCCCACGCTTGAAACGCAGGTGGTGGATATCGCCGACGAGATCGCCTACGACAACCACGACCTTGACGACGGCCTGACCAGCGGGCTCTTCAAAGAACGCGACCTGCAAAGACTCCCCATCTGGAAGCTCGTCTGCGCGGGGTTCCCCAGGGCCTCGGCGCAGCTGGACGACGAAAAACGCAAATACCTGATCATCCGCTCGCTGATCAACCTGCAGGTGACCGACCTCATCGCCCAGACGCACGCCAACATCG
Source organism: Candidatus Omnitrophota bacterium (assembly GCA_028714055.1). Classification (GTDB taxonomy): domain Bacteria; phylum Omnitrophota; class Gorgyraeia; order Gygaellales; family Profunditerraquicolaceae; genus JAQTNB01. Next base: position 4,070 of record JAQTNB010000061.1, on the reverse strand, counting down.
CGCGCCTGAAGATCAGGTCGTACGCGGACGTCAAAAAGATGAAAACCAAGACCGTCGCCTTCAGCGATAAAATCGCGTCGCTGCGTGAACCTTTGCGTGACTTTCTCAAAGAAAAGATGTATAATCATTACCGGGTGGTGCGCATGAGCGACAAGGCCAAGCGTTTCATCAGGGATATGTTCGAGGTCTACAACACCAACCCCCGGGAGCTTCCTCCCAAAATACAAAAACGGATACCCGCCGATGGGAAACAACGCGCAATCTGCGACTACATCGCCGGCATGACCGACAGGTACGCACTCGATGAGTATAAAAAACTATTTGACCCCTACGAAAAAGTATAACCTGCTGATCTCTTCGGTGCACAGCATTTACCGCCTTGTAAATTCCACCTTCGAGCCCCGGGAACTGGTCTGCCGCTTAAGCCGCCTTATCTGCCAGATATTCTCGGCAAACTGCTGCACGATCACCCTGCTTGACAACAACAAACGCCACGTGGTCTTCCGCTGTATGACCACCAACACCAAAAAAAAGTACATCATTGACAAACGGACCGAGATCTCAAACGGCATCGAAAAACGAGTCGTCAACGCCGGCGCTTCCATCCATCAGGACTTCCTCCTGGCCATGCCGCTGATCTGCGAAGACGTCATGGGGGTGATCATCGTCAAACGCGAAAAAAACGGGCGGCCCTTCGATAAGGCGGACCTGCAGATGCTCGCCACCATGGCAGAGCAGGCGATGATCGGCATACGCAACCTCCAGCTCTATGAAGAACAGCAGAAATTGGTCCTGGGAAGCATCAAATCCCTGGTCACGCTTTTCGACATGCGCGTCCCCCAGGAATTCACGCACTCGCCGTATTTCAGCAAACTGGTAACGGCGATCGCCATGCAGATGCACCTGGACGAAAAACAGATAGAGAGCGTCAAATACGCCAGCCTCCTGCATGACGCCGGCAAGGCAGACATCCCGCTGGAGATCCTCACCAAGACCACCAAGCTCACCCCTCAGGAATACGGGATCATCAAACGCCATCCCCTCAAAGGCGCCCAGATCCTGCGGCACATCCAGAGCCTTAAGCCCGTCATCCAGATCATCATGCACCACCACGAAAAATTCAACGGCACCGGTTATCCCTCCCGCCTCAAGAAAGGGCAGATCCCCCAGGGCGCGCGCATCATGGCGGTCGCCGACGCCTTCGAAGCGATGGTATACGGCAGGCCGTACCGCGAACGCATGGACATACCCTCCGCAATAAAGGAAATCAAGAAAAAAAGCGGCACGCAGTTCGACCCGAAAGTCGTTGAATCCTTCCTGAAGGTAGTCAAAAAAATCAAGACAAAAAAATACTTGAAATCAGAGAAATAAGCGCTATAGTAATCGCTAAACCCCCCGATGGAAAAACAGGACCAATCGCAGCTCGAACTCTTCAGCCGCCCCCCGCAGGGAGGAGCGCCGGCAGGAGCAAACGGCCTTTCCCGCAGCTTTATCAACCAGATCTGGCGCTATGAAAAGGGCGTTTTGATCGCCATCCTGTTATTGGTGACCGGGGTCATTGCTTTTTCCGCCGGCTTTGAAAAAGGCAGAAGAAAAGGTTTGGCGGACAATACACCTGTTCAAACGCCCCTGCCGGCAGAGGCTCCGCCTGAAGCCGCAAGGCAAAAACCAACACCCCTTGCGCCCGCGGCAGCGCAAGCTCCGGCCCCGAAACCGCAGGCCCAGGGCCAGCCAAAGCAAACAGGGAATTACACCATACAGGTCGCCAGCTTCAGCACCCCGGCAATGGCCAGGAAAGAAGCGGAGGCGCTGAAGAAAAAAGGACACAACACCGTCATTATCTCCGGCAGCAAATATACGGTGCTTTGCGTCGGAAGGTACCAAACGAAGGAAAACGCGCAACAGGCTTTATCGGAACTGAAAAAACATTACCGTGACTGTTTCATAAGGAGGCTCTGAAAATGTCGATCCACCCATCATTGAAGACGTCGGGAAAAGATGAAAAAGACAAGTCCGTCCTGAAGCGCATCGAACGACTGCGCATCATGATGGAAAAAAACCAGTGGAAGGAAGGGGACGCGGTCTGCGGCCTCCCCAAAATGAAGACACTGAGGATCAAGATCAAGAAGGAAAAGGCCGCGGCCGAGAAGACCGATGCTGCCGCCGGCGCGGCAGAAACACCGGCAAAGGCACCCGCAGCAGCGGGAAAGGCCGCCGCAGGAAAGGCCCCGGCCGGAAAAGCCGCGGAGAAAAAATAATGCGTAAGACAAACTCCATACGCACAGTGAAGCTCCGCGGGCTAAAGCCCGCGGCTTCCTCCCCTCTTGAAAGACACAATTGCATTCTTCCCACGGGTTTAAACAAGGTAATTCCTGTCGGGGGATTGATCCTCTGCTGTATGCTTGCCGCATACTGCCCGCAGGCGCGCGCCGAATCTTTTAAGCCGTTCCGGGGAGAGGTCACTTCCGAGGGGATCAATGTCAGGGCCGATGCCACCACGACCTCCGAAATAGTCTGCACCCTTAAAAAGGATGAGCCTTTTGAAGTCGTGGCAGAACGTTACGGCTGGTATAAGATACGGCTTCCCAAACCCGCGCCGCTTTATATACGCAAAGACATGCTTGAGCCTCTTGAAGGAAAGACCTACCAGGTAAGCAAAGAGAACGTAAACTTAAGGCTCCGTCCGAATGAGTCGGCGCTAATCCTCGGCAAAGCCGACAGAGGAGAGGTGCTTACGGTCCTGGAAGAAAAGGAAGGATGGTACCGTATCACTCCTGTGCCAAACAGCTTTGCCTGGGTGCACGCCAAGTTCGTGCGTAAATCAGAGGCCCCGGAAGAAATAAAAGCGAAAGGCGCCGATAGCGGGGCCCTGAAAGAAACACCGGCGGTTTTGGCCGAAGAAGGCAAAGAGATCACGGTCGAAGGCCTGGTAAAACCGAAGACGATCAAGACCATCGCATCGCATAAGCTGATCATCCGCACAGGCAGGGGAAAAGACCTTTACCTGCTTAAGGGCGACAGGGCAGAGCTTAATACCTTCAATTCCCGCAACGCGCGCGTTACCGGCACGGTGGAATACGGCCAGAACCTCGAATACCCCTCCATCATCGTCACCAAGGTGGAGGCGCTGGATTGAACCTGGCAGGCCTGCTCGTATCGTTCGGGTTCCTGATCATCGCCATGTCCGTGCATGAGTTCGCCCACGGATGGGTCGCCTATAAACTGGGAGATATGACCGCCAAGATCTCCGGCAGGCTGACGCTTAACCCCCTGGCGCACATAGACCCCGTCGGCACCGTGATCCTGCCGCTTTTCTTATTTATCGCAACCGGAGGGCAATTTGTCTTCGGCGCCGCAAAACCCGTGCCTATCAATTACGCGGCCCTGCGCAACCCTAAGCGCGACATTGTCTGGATCGGCGCAAGCGGCCCCGCGGCAAACTTTCTTTTCGCCTCGGCCCTCAGCGGCATCTCAAAGCTCATCGCCATGCCGATGACGCTCAACTTCATCATCACCAACCTTATCTTCATCAACGTGATCCTGGGCGTCTTTAACCTCATCCCCATACCTCCTCTTGACGGCTCACGCGTGCTCATCGGCCTGCTGCCTGAACGGGCGGCCGCCCGTTACGCGAGAATCGAGCCGTACGGATTCCTTATCGTCATGCTGCTCTTCGGCCTGGGGATACTGGACATCATCATGATCCCCCTGGTAAAGATCGTACTGCGGCTTCTTTGAACCGATGAATACCATAACCGTGAACCTCGGCAAAAGGTCTTATAAGATTTTAACGGGCGCGGGCCTGCTTTCGCGCACAGGCCCATACGCCCGGTCGCTGCGCCTGGGGGAACACGCCTATATCATCACCAACCCCCGCATCCGTAAGCTGCACGGCAAGGCCCTTGCCGCGTCTCTCTCGGGCGCCGGTATCCGGGCGTATTTCAAGCTGGTCCCCGAAGGAGAAAAGAGCAAGTCCATTGAGACCGCCTCCAAAATACTCATTGACCTGGCGCGCTTCGCCGGGAAAAAGAACGTTTTTGTCGTTGCCTTCGGCGGAGGGGTGATCGGAG
>JAQTNB010000060.1 GCA_028714055.1 Candidatus Omnitrophota bacterium | reverse complement strand
AGGCGTCGCTGAGCTTATTTGCTTTAAGCGTCTGCACGACCGCCCTGGCCATCTGCGCCCTGCTTAAAGGGATCTCCAGCATGATGCTATGCGCCGATTCATACAGCCGGTCGATATGTTCCGTAAGCTTAAACACCCTGCGGTTATAGGAACGGATCCCTTCAAAAACCCCGTCGCCGTAGAGGAGCCCGTGGTCGAAAACGGAAACTTTGGCGTTATTTTTGTCGTAGAATTTCCCGTCGATATAAATCTTCATGAAACCTCCTTGAATACCCGTGCCTAGTTCAGCACGCCGTCCTTAAGCTGATACACCCGCTGGGCTGCCCCCGCGAGTTCCCGGTTGTGCGTCACCAAAACCACCTTCATCTTTGTCTCTGCGTTCACGCGCCTGATCAGCGCCATGATCTCGTTTCCTGTCTCCGAATCCAGGTTTCCCGTCGGCTCATCGCATAAAAGAAGCGTCGGCTCATTGATCAGGGCGCGGGCGATTGCCAGGCGCTGGCGTTCCCCTCCGGAAAGCTGCGACGGGAAATGCCGCGCGCGCTCCTTAAGCCCTACGCCGTCAAGCAGCGCCTCCGCCTTTATGCGGGCGTCTTTCCTCCCCCGCGCATCCCCCGGGGCGACGCGCGCGGGCATCAGCACGTTCTCAAGCGCGCTGAATTCCGGCAGGAGATGGTAAAACTGGAATACAAAGCCGATCCTTTTGTTACGGATGCGCGAGAGCGCGGCATCCCCGAGGCTGTACATATCGCTGCCCTCAAAGCGCACCTCACCCTTGCTTGGCATATCAAGCCCGCCGAGGATCTGCAACAGCGTTGATTTTCCCGCTCCCGACGGCCCCACGATCGCCACAAACGCGCCTTCCTCGACCGTTATGTCAAGGCCGCGCAGGACGTGTATGTCCTTGCCCGTGCCGCCGTAAAACTTATGTATATTGCGCGCCTCAAGCATCATGCTATTCGTAACGTAACGCCTCGGCGGGCTTGAGGCCCGCGGCCTTTAACGCCGGATAAATAGTAGAGGCCAGCGTGATTACCAGGGCAGCTACCACGATCAGCGTAATATCGGGCCAGAGCTCTATATACACCGGAAGCCTGTCGATGGAATAGATATCCTGAGGCAATTTTATAAAGTGGTACTTCCTGAGCAAGGCGCAGAGCAGGAGCCCTCCGCCTGCTCCGCAAAGGGTACCCAGCCCGCCGATGATCAGGCCCTGATAAATGAATATCCGGCGCACGCGGGCGGCGGTCATGCCGATCGCCCGCAATATCCCGATGTCTTTAGTCTTTCCCACCACCATGACGATCAGGGTGCTGACGATATTAAAGGCCGCCACCAGGATGATCAACGTCAGGATGATGAACATCGCCAGCTTCTCAAGCTTTAACGCCGAGAAAAAATTCTGGTTGAGCTCCATCCAGGTCCGCACGCCGTAATTGAACCCCGCGAGCACGCTCAGTTCTTCTTTGAGCGCTTCGGCGAGGTAAAGATTATCAAGCTTTACGGCAACGGCGCTTAAGACCCCTTTCATCCCCATGATCTCCTGGGCGGTCGCGATATCGGTGAACACCAGGTTCATGTCGTAATCATACATGCCGGAGCTGAATATGCCGGCAATAGTCAGGTCCCGCTGTTTTCCCAGCGCCGAATACGTAGAAAGCTTGGAACCGACGCCTACCCCCAGGAACGCGGCAAGCTCTTTACCTACGACAACCGAGCCTGAGCCCAGGTCTTCAAGGCTCCCCTTCAGAAGGTAGGTATCCAGGCGCGTGACCGACGGCTCGCGCGCGCGGTCGATACCCCGCAGGCTCACCGCAAAAAACCTGCTTGCCTCTTTTAAGAGCACCTGGCCCTGGACATAGGGGCTTGCGCCTCTGACATGCGGATGGGTGATGAGCTTACCCACCAGCTCATCGGCTTCCCCCGCAGGTATGCCCTCGTATCCAAAGACCGTAATATGCGAATAATTCCCGACTATCTTTTCCCGCAGCTGGCGGTCAAAACCGCTCATCACCCCCAGGACCACGATCAGCGCCATAACGCCGATAGCGACCCCCAAAACAGAGATGACGCTGATAAGCGAGATGAACCTTTCTTTCCTTTTGGTGGAAAGGTTCCGCCAGGCGATAAAAAGCTCGCCGCTCATGGGGTATGCTGGCCTTCGGGCCTCAAAAGCGGGAAGAGTATCACATCCCGTATCGAAGGCTGGTCCGCTAAAAGCATCACCAGCCTGTCGATGCCGATGCCTAAGCCTCCGGCAGGAGGCATCCCATGCTCAAGCGCCGCCACGTAATCTTCGTCGACCGCTTTCTTCTCGTCGGTCTCCAAGTCTTTGATCTCTTCTTCAAAACGCCTGCGCTGCTCGATGGGGTCATTGAGCTCGCTGTAGGCGTTGCCGATCTCCATGCCCGCGATATAGAGCTCAAAGCGTTCCGAAAGAAACGGGTCATCCTTCTTTGTCCTGGCAAGCGGGCAGAGGCTGGTAAAGTAATCCGTCACGAACGTCGGCGCCGACTGCATGTCCTGCTCGAGTATGTCCTCGATGATCTTGGTGACCTGCGAACGGCTGAGCCTGTTCTTCTCGCGGGCGATGCCTTTGGCCTGGAGCTTGCGCAGCATGGTCTCGGCATCGTCCTGTGCCCGGATCTCAAAGCGTTCCTGCACCATCTGGGCGAAAGAACGCCGCTGCCAGGGAGGCGCGAAATCGATCGTTGTTCCCTGATAGGAAAACTGCGTTTTCCCCCACAACTGCATGGCTATAAAAGAAAACATCTGCTCCACCAGCAACATCATCGTTTCATAATCCCCGTACGCCTGATAGACCTCCAGCATCGTAAATTCCGGATTATGCCTGGTAGAAACCCCTTCGTTCCTGAAATTACGGTTGACCTCATACACCCTATCCAGGCCTCCGACAAGCAGGCGTTTGAGGTAAAGCTCCGGAGCGATGCGCAGATAGAGCTCCATATCATACTGGTTATGGTGCGTCTTAAAAGGCCTGCCTGCCGCTCCGCCGGGGATGGCGTGCATCATGGGGGTCTCCACTTCCTGGAAACCGCGCGCGTCGAGAAAATCCCTGATGGATTTGACGATGCGGGAACGCATGGCGAAAACCGTGCGCACCACTTCGTTTGCGATCAGGTCAAGGTAACGCTGGCGGTAGCGCAGCTCCACGTCTTTAAGCCCGTGCCATTTTTCCGGCAGGGGCCTGAGCGCCTTGGCAAGCACGGTAAAGCTTTCTACCTTTACCGTCGGTTCTCCCGTGTGCGTCTTAAAAAGCTCTCCCTGTACCCCCAGAAAATCCGCCACATCGATGAGCTCAAGAAGGCCAAACTGCTCCTGGCCGAGTATCCCCTCTTTAAAATAAAGCTGGATCTTGCCGGAAACATCCCTTAAGTCAAGGAATGCCGCCTTCCCGTGCAAACGCTTGGCAACCACCCTGCCGGAAAGGCTCAACCGCCGCCCTTCCTGGAAATTAGAGACTGCCTCCTGTATTTGGACACCGGAGGCATCGGCTTTCGTATAGGCGGGTATGCCCTTGGCCTGCAATGAGTTAAATTTATCTTTTCTTTGTTCAATAATCTCGTTTATTTCCATATAGTTAGATGATTATATAGTATAAAAAGGGCTCTGTCAATTAAGAATACTCAGGCCTTACTCCAGGCCCTGCGCCATATCTTGAAGGCTGGAGAAATCGGAAGAAAACTTCTTGTAGCCTGCGGGGACCTCAAAAAGGCTTTCGGGCTGCTTGCCCATCCTGATATTGCGGTATTCCATGACCCAGGAACCGTCCCCTGCGGCGATCTTAACGGGTATGCTGAAATCCGGGACGTACCACTGAAAGACCGTCTCCTCTTTTGCGTCCTGCCGGTAACCAATGCGGAATTTCTTTGCCGCCCTGCCCCCGATAGTCTCTTCCCCGATGAGCGTGCGCTCGGTCTCCCCGGGAAGTTTATCCGAGGTGCCCACGAGGCTTGCCGTGCTGAAAGACTGCTCAAGGTACATCCGCTGCTGCGGCATCAGCACCCATATTTTCTTCTGGTCCATCCTGGTGATAGTAATGGCCTCGGGCGTTTCCATGCGCATCTTCTCGGCCCCGACAAAGACCTTGCCTTCAAAACGCTGGTCCTGGGCGATATTGACGACTTCGGCGGAAAATTCTTCCGCTGCCCAGCCGGGCGCCTGGGCAAGGCAGGCAAACCCTATCGCAGAGACAACAGCCATCCGGATCAAACGCGTTTTCATAGATGCTCCTTTTTTATCTTACGGCAGCTCGGATTCGATCCGGCTGATCAACTCATTCATCTCTTTGATCACAGGGAACGGCAGCAGCTTTGCCGTTTCTATCTCCTGCTTGAGGGCCTTGAGGTTACTGAGGAACCGTTTGACGGTAGCGGACTTTCTCTGCTCCCAGGCCTCCGTGGGGTCCAGCTCCTTACGTTCCCTGATCATGACCGCCATGTGCTTACGCACTTCCGAGGCATCCTTGCCTTTTTCGAATATGTCGTTTTTAAGGCTCGTGTAATCCTGGCTATCCAGCTCTTTTTTGCTCTTTGCCAGGCGCAGGAGGTTGATGCTTTCATAACCCGGGACCGCGGAGGCCTCGGCTTCCTGGCGGTATTCCCGGTTGAGGTATGCGGGTTCTTCTTTTTCCAGGAAAAAGTAGGACTTGAGCAGCTTGATCGCCGTGGGTTTACGGATCCCGATCTCCTTTGAGGTATATGCGTCGAACGTCGAATAGCCCCATTCCTTGTACATCTTGTCCTTCCATGCCGAATAGAGCGCGCGGCCAAGCTCGACCCATGAGGTCTTAAAATCCTTGGCCGATTCCAGGATATGATACCTCAGGGACCCGCTGTCAAGGCCGGACATCTTTTCTTCGATATTCTTCAGGGACTTTGTCTTCATTGCGTTTTCTTCTCTATCCTTTCCTGGGCGCTCACCAGAGCGGCCTTCAGCATAAACTCAGTGCTGGTCTTGGGGACGCAGGCGCTGATCTTAAGCTCATGTATGTTCTTAAGCGGGATCCCGTCCTGGTGGGCGGTAAACATCACCACCGGAATCTGGGGGTCTATTTCGCGGATCTGGCGCAGGGCGGTGAGGCCGTCCATCTCCGGCATCTGATAATCAAGGACGATCATGTCGGCCTTTTTCTCCCTGACCGCCTCGATCGCCTCTTTGCCGCTCGCAACGGTGAAGACCTCATACCCCCAGGTTTCGATTGTCTTGCCGATGACCAGCAAAAGGTCGGGCTCATCGTCGACAAGCAGGACTTTTATTCGATCCATAATAATTTACTCGGTTTCCCGCACCTGCGCCCGCAATTTCTTCTTTGCGGACCTCAGGCGTTTTTCTTCCAGTATCCGCGCGGCACTGCGCGCGCTCCTGACGCGCCGGCTGCGGCGCTTACGTTCGATCTCCCGGCGCAGGGCTTCTGACCGGGCCTTGCGCAGCCCTTCTATTTTATCAAGCAGGGCCTCGTGTGCCAGAAAACGGTTACGGCCCTGGCTCCTCTCCTGCTGGCAGCGCGCCTCCACTCCCGTCGGCAAATGCCTTACGGTCACACAGGTGGCAGTCTTATTGACATTCTGCCCCCCGGGACGGCTGCTCGGCGTAAAAGACTCGGCTATATCCTGCCGGCGGATGCCCATCCGGCGCATGCGCAGGATGAGCTTCTCCCAGGCGCCCAGGTGTTTCGTAAGAATATTCATGGTGCTTTAAGGGGCATTGTCGTATAACTTCCCCCGTTCTTCAATGATCAGCCGGATAAGCCTGCCCGGGTCCCAGGGGTAAAAGACGAGCCGCCGCGCCTGCGGAAATTCGGGCAAGTGTGCTTCCCGCACCCCCGGCAAAGCCATAAAGATTATGCGGCTGCCCTTCTGAAAGCTTTTCTCCAAGTGAGCGGCAACCCAGGGGTCTTTATGCGTCTCTTCGCCGATAAGGCAGACGGTAATAGCTGTCCGGGCCACCGTACGGCCAAGCTCCTGCCGGAAAGCCAGCGCAGCATCCCCCCGGAGGTCCTGCGGCGCTGCGTCTGCCTGGCAAGTCTCGATCTCAAAATCAGGATGCTCAAGGCTCTTAAGAAGCGGCCCAATACGCCCGGCATCGCACCCTGCGTAGCTTAAAAATATCCTCTTCATGGCACAGCCTAAAGGGTTATTATACCATTTAATTTGGGAAACCGAAGAGCAAAATGATGAAAATTAAAAGGACCAAATAAGGAGAAGCACCAAATAAAGATAAGCACCAAATTCCAATAAATAACAAATTACAAATAACAAATAACAATCAAATTGCAATAAACAATATTCAATAATCAAACATATGTTTGGTTATTGTAATTTGGATGTTGATTATTGATTGTAATTTGTTATTTGTTATTTGTTATTTGAAATTTATTGGGATTTGGAATTTGGTTAGCTTGCCGCAAGGCAAGCTGTTGGAATTTGGTGCTTAACCTTCTGGTTCTTGGAACTACTATGCTACTCTCTTGCAGCTGACGAGGGGCAGATTTGGCTATAGGCGCAATAGGTGCAGGCCATGTATGCGGGGGTGGCGCCGAATTGCCTCCTGCGGATGCCTTCGGCGACCTGGCGTATCTTATCCTTGATCTTATCGAGGTCCGCCTCCCGGACATCGCGGGCACCGATGATCCCGGACTCCAGGAAATACAGCGCGACCCTTTTAGGCAGCGACCCGAAAATACAGCCGTATGCCAGGGCATACAGGTCAAGCTGCAGGCTTTCCTTGACCCTTTTTTCCGCGTCCTTGACGGTCTTAATCTCGGAGGTCTTGAAATCCATGATCACCGCACCCTCCGGCCCCTGGTCCACCCTGTCGAAACGGCCGGTGATGCGCACCTCTTCCCAGGAAAAAGAAAAATCCTTTTCAATGAACGCCGGGACCGCCTTGTTTTTTGC